>SMVS01000118.1 GCA_004357435.1 Nitrospina sp.
AAGTTGATCAAAAAACGGCAAAGCGCCGGGGATGATAAAATCTCCCGCTATTATATCTTGGGGAAACGACTTTAACACAAATCGGGGACCGGGTTCATCCTTTTAGTCTAGAGAGAGTGCGACATTGGGTTCTGCGGAGGAAAGCCTAAGAGGTGGCAGAGAGGGTCACGGCGAAGCCTCTGTGCTTATCAGGGACACGGTGCCTGCGTCGTCTTTCAAAAAACTTTTGGATCCAGAGTGTTGGTAGACGTAGCGCATCTGGATGCATCCGGAATTTTTGTCGGCGCAGTAAAAGCTCAGGAACTGGGTTTTGCTGAACTTTCCGTCAGCCGTTCGAATCACATAAATATTTCTCCGGGCCGTTAGTTTATGTGTTAAATAATTGTATTTGTACCAATTCTCCAATATTGGGTTTACGGTATCGGTGCGCGTGGACTTATCAAGAATGAACTTGCGGTCCGGGACCGATTCGACGGCATCGAAGTCCACCTCTCCCAGGTCGATCAATCCAGCTTGCCCGAACTTATTGGAAGCGCCGCCGTTGGAGATGATCCTGCCGCGGCGAAAAGCGAGATCCCACTCCAGCGAAGAGGCATCCATGATCTTCACCTGCTTACCCCGGGAAAAATCAAAATAAGCCCAGTCCTCGTCGGAAGTGGCGTCTATCACCAGGCTCCGGGTGGCCAATAAATTACTGGTTTGGGGAGCGGTTCTCAGATTTTTTTCATTCTGGGTGATTTCCCCTTTATCCGGTATGTTGACACTGGAGGCCGCCAGAAAGCTATTGACCTGCTGAAATTTCAGCGGCACCCAGAAAATGCCGATGAGGAGAATGCTGACGCAAAGATTGAAGATGAACAGATTGCGCCACAGTTTTTTCTTTTTTATAATTTCCGGACTCAGGGTATGAGGGTCACGGCCTGAAAACGAATCTAATGAATCACTCATGGTTGGGTCAAGGGAGTTGAAGGATTCTGCGGAGGAATAAAATCCTTTAAAACCTTATTCACGGCATATTTGGAAAACTCTTTTTTGTTCATCCAGTAATATTTGCCGTCCAGGAGATTAGCCCATGAGGGCTTCTGCGAGCCGACAAAACGCACGCCCCACACGGCTTGCCCCGTTTCGGTGCTGATTAAATAGGCTCCGAACTCGACCCGGGCGGAAAGGCTTTCCTGTATTTTTCCATGGCGGTCTTTATACTTGTTGGTGAACCGGGTGACCGCGCCGATCATCACGGCGTCAAATTTATCGCCGGAGTAGGGCAGGTCATAGACCGTTTCCTGGGATCCGGATTTGCTGCTGGGTGACGGAGATGCGCCGGAAGTGGACGGCGTCGTCTCCATCCTCATCCGGAAATCTACCAGCATGTGGGCCGGATCGGTCACCACATAGCCGCGCACCTTCTGCAACCCAATAAAGAATTGGCTGGCGATCAGTTCTCCGGCAAATTCGTCCCGGTCGATGCCTCGAATCTTGTTTTCGAATCCCACCACCCCGATGCGCTGAATTTTTCTGAACGCCTGCGGATCAAATATCCGGCTCTGCACCTGATTGACCGGAGGAGTATTCAATAACTCCCTGTAGTATAGTGGGATTCTCTGGTCTTCGCTGAATTTCCCCAGATAATTCGGGAATGGATGAGGCTCGTTAATGCCATCGGTGACGCCCGGGTTCAGCGAGGGATACTGGCCGTCCGGTACTCCCGCCCGCGGGTGCAGAGCAAAGGCTTTCGGTTCTGACTGCGGCAATGGAAAGGCGTCGTCCACCGGGAAAGCTGAAACGGAACCCACAGAGAGCCCCATGCCGACCCCTATAATAATGTATAATAGCTTAAATTTGTGCATGAACTGAGAATCGGTCATCACGCCACCGCCAGAATCCAATGAGCCTTTATTAAATGAGATGTATGCCTTTTTTAAATATATCACATGGAAAACCGAAAACAACCGTTATTCATTGCGACTGGCAGGGCCTGCAAGCGCTCTCTTCGCTCAGCGTTCGGTCGCCCTTGCAGGTCGTTCATTCAAACCTGTAACTTTCTGAAACCTCTCTATTTGAACCTCCCACTCAAGCTATGATCTCGCCCAATCAGGTTCCGTCAGGCGCGCTACTGGGAAGCGCGTGGATTTTGTCGGGTTTGACCCTGCTTTCTGTGGGGGTGTTTCTAGTGGCGGTTTGGCCCAAATGGCGGGTCCTGCAACAGGCGCCCCGGGAAAACCGGTTCGACAGGCCGCTCCAGCGTCTGAAAAACACCCTCCAGATCGCGTTTCTGCAAACCAAAATGTTCAAGGAAAATTCGGCTGGTTGGATGCATGCCTTCATTTTCTGGGGATTTCTGGTCCTGCTGTTCCGCGCCGCTGAGTTTTTCTTCATCGGGTTCTTCCCCACCGTGGAAATCCGCTTTCCGGGATCGGTGTCCGTTGCCAATGTCTACAGCCTGATCAAGGATGGGTTCGTGGTCCTGGTCATCCTGGCTTGTCTCTACGCCCTGTACCGCCGGTTGATGACCCAACCGAAAAGGCTCAACCTTTCCGGCGAAGGCATTTTAATTCTGGTTTTGATTCTACTGATCATGGCGTCCGATATTTTTTTCGAGGGCGCCGAAGCTTCCCGCTTTCCCAAAACCGCGTCCGGTTGGGGTCCGCTGGGATGGGGCCTGGCTGCTATCGGGATGAACCGGCTCGACGCCGCACTCTTGCTGGCGTTGCATGAGGGGAGTTATTGGGTCCATGTGGTCGCCATCCTGTTCTTCATCGACATTTTACCGCGCAGTAAACATTTCCACATCATCACCTCGATTCCCAACGTGTACTTTTCCAACGTGACGGGCCGCGTCAGCCAGCCGCATCGATTGGATTTTGAAGAGGAGGGCCGCGAAACTTTCGGCGTCACCCGCATCGCGGAATTTTCATGGAAGAAAATGCTCGACCTGCACACCTGTACGGAATGCGGCCGGTGCGATGTGTTCTGCCCGGCGCTCAACAGCGGCAAACCGCTTTCGCCCAAACAATTCACCATCGACTTGCGCGATCACCTGAACCAGGAATCGCCGCGCCTGTTGTCCAGCGATGCGCAGGCGGGTGCGGACGACGCGGGCACGCTGATGGGAGACATCATTGATGATGAAACGGTGTGGTCGTGCACCACCTGCGGCGCCTGTGAAGAGGAGTGCCCGGTCATGATCGAATTCGTCAACAAGATGATCGATCTGCGTCAGGGATTGGTGATGATGGAAGGCCGCTACCCGAAGGAGCTCACCGCCGCTTTCAAATCTCTGGAAACTCACAGCAACCCCTGGGGGTTTCCCAGTGACCAGCGCGCCAGTTGGGCTGAGAAACTGGATGTAAAACAATGGGACAAGCATCATCCCACCGAGTACCTTTATTTTGTCGGGTGCAATGGCGCGTTCGATACCCGTGGCAAGCAGGTCGTGGAGTCGGTGGTCAAAGCCCTGCAAACCGCCGGCGTGGATTTCTCCATCCTCGGCAACCGCGAAGGCTGTACCGGCGACCCGGCGCGGCGGCTGGGCAACGAATACCTGTTCGATATGCTGGCGGTTAAAAACGCCGCGACCTTTAAAGATGAGGGAATATTGAAAATCGTCACGCACTGCCCGCATTGTTTCAATTCGCTCAAAAACGAGTACCCGGAGTTCGGCGCGCGTCTGGAAGTGATCCATCATTCGGAGTTGCTGGCACGTCTGATCCGCGAGCAAAAAATTGCCGTGGGTGAAAAATCCAATGAGACCGTGGTCTATCACGATTCCTGCTATATGGGGCGGCACAATAAACAGTACGAAGCGCCGCGCGATATTATACAAGAGACGGTGGCGGCGGAGTCGATCCGCGAAGTGGACACCAGCAGGGAGCGCGGCACCTGTTGCGGCGCGGGCGGGGCGCGGTTTCTACTGGAGGAAACCACTGGCAGTCGCATGAGCCACAACCGCGTCGACGAACTCATGCAGACCAACCCCGACATCATCGCCGTGTCCTGTCCGTTTTGCGTACTCATGCTGGAAGACGCGCTCAAGGCCAAAAACCTCGCTGGCAAGGTGAAAGTGAAAGACATCTCGGAATTGATTTCGTGAGGACCCCATAAAGATTCCATTTAGGGGAATACTTATGAAACATTCCTTGGTATTTTCTTCAACTCAAATTTCATTGCTTCTCATCCTGATCAATTTAATCGTGTTCGGGAGGGTGGTCGGGTTTGAGTTTGTCAATATCGATGACTCCGTTTACGTTTTCAACATTCACATTCAAAAGGGTTTGACACTGGAGGGGTTGCGATTGGCTTTTTCGGTGGATCAGAATTTTTCTGGGTCCTTGAACTGGATTTCGCACATGGTGGATATTGAGCTGTTCGGTTTCAATCCGGCCGGCCATCATCTATCCAGCCTTTTGCTTCATATTATCAACACCCTGTTGTTTTTTATGTTGATGGCCCGTTGGACGGAGAACCGATGGGCCAGCGTCCTGGCGGCGGTTTTATTTGCCATTCATCCGCTCAGAGTGGAGTCGGTAGCCTGGATTGCTGACCGCAAGGATCTCCTCTGCATGTTTTTCACGCTGATCACCTTGGAGGCTTATCGCCGCTATGCGCGAACTCCCAACCGCCGCAACTATTTGGTTGTCAGCGCATTTTTTATCCTGGCGTTGTTGTCGAAACCAGTGATCGTCACTTTGCCCCTCGTATTATTGCTCTTGGATTATTGGCCGCACCAACGTTTGGGAAAGGGAAATTTCGACATATTCTTCTGGATGAAAAACGCCGGGCCGATGGTTCTGGAAAAACTGCCGCTATTGATGCTCTCTGGAATATTTTCCTGGTGGGCCTATCAAGCACAGGCCCTGCACAAGGTCATGGTTTCGACTGAAGGTCTGCCTTGGGCCGTTCGCTTGGCCAATGTGCCTGTAAACTATCTGCGGTATTTGGCAAAAACTTTTTGGCCGGCCGATCTCACGGTGTTTTATCCGCTCAACTGGCAGATGGTTCCGCTGTGGCAAACAGTGGGGTCGATTATGATATTAATAGGGATCACGGTTTGGGTTTTAAAAATCTGCCGCAAGTTTCCATATCTTTTGGTGGGGTGGTTCTGGTTTCTCATCACTTTGGTCCCGGTCATTGGGGTGGTCAAGGCCGGATTTCACGAGATAGCGGATCGTTACACCTACCTCCCTCTCATCGGCCTGATTCTCATGGTTTCTTTGGGATGGTCCCAACTCGTTGCCGGATTTCCCAAGCGGTCATCTTACATCCGGTCCGCCACTGGTGGTGTCCTCTTGATTTTGGCGACGGTGACCTGGTTTCAAGTCTCGGTATGGAAAAATAGCATCACCCTGTTTCGGCACGTCGTGGAGCACACGGAGAACAATGCTCTCGCGCACAATAATCTAGGCCATGGCCTGATGATCTGGGGAGAGCTTGAGGAGGGCATCCCTCATTTTCGGCAAGCTCTTAAAATTTTTCCCGGCTACACCCTGGCGTGGCTGAATATTGGGACCGCACACAAAAGATTGAACCAGATTCCGCAAGCCATCGAGGCCTATAAAAAAGTCCTGGAACTGGAGCCCGATCACGTGGTCGTGCATTTTGAACTGGGAAAACTTTATCATCGAATGGGCGACGGCAAAAACGCCATCGGTCACACTCGAACCGCCGAGGTTTTGTTGATAAAAAACTATGGTCCGAAGTTCCTGAAAACCATCGAAGCCAGGGAGAACCTCAAAAAATATTATGATCTTTATTCCCTGGAGAAATGATGAGGAAGCATACGGAGAAAAATTTTCCCCGGACGCAGTCCTTTGTTAACATGCCTGCGCCGATGAGCGCGGGAAGGAATGGCGGATGCCGAAATTCCGAGTGAGCCGGGCGAGCCTGGTGGACGACTCAACGCAAGCGCCCTGCGCTGAGGCGGTCCCCGAAAAAACGCTGGAAAAGGATCTCCACGGTGCGGAGTTGCAAGTCCCGGTCTGGGTGATCGAAGTCAACACGCTGGACGAGCTGATCACCTTCCGCGACAAGTACGGCGAACTGAGTCTGGACTGTGACCCGTCGTTCCCGGACATCCCGGACTCCCTAGAAATTTGCGATTAACTCCCTCGCGGGAGGGGCAAATGGCCGGGCAACGGATAATGGGTCAAACTCTGCGGGCGTTCAACAATTATTGAGTATAAATAACTAAATAATGACCGAAAATAAAAAAAGTGAAAAAGGTTCTGCGGAGGCGGTGACCGCGCCGTCGCATTTCATCCGCAAGATCATCGCCGAGGATAACCGGACGGGCAAGTTCGGCAACAAGGTGCACACGCGCTTCCCGCCGGAGCCGAACGGGTTTCTCCACATCGGCCACGCCAAGTCGATCTGCCTCAACTTCGGCATTGCCCAGGAGTTCGGCGGCGTCTGCAACCTACGCTTCGACGACACCAACCCGGCTAAAGAGGAACAACAATATATCGACGCCATCCGCGAGGATGTGCGCTGGCTGGGATTCGACTGGCAGGACCGTGAATTTTTTTCCTCCGACTATTTTGAAAAACTTTACGACTGGGCGGTGCAACTGATTAAAGACGGCAAGGCCTACGTCGACGACCAGAGCGCTGATGAAATCCGCGAGAACCGCGGCACGCTCGGCGAACCGGGCAAGAACAGTCCGCACCGCAACCGCTCGGTAGCAGAAAATCTGGGTTTGTTTGCGCGCATGAAGCAGGGCGAGTTCGCCGACGGCGCGCGCGTCCTGCGGGCCAAAATCGACATGGCGGCGGGCAACCTCAACCTGCGCGACCCGGTGCTGTACCGCATCCTCAAAGCCGCGCACCCGCGCACCGGTGACACGTGGTGCATTTATCCCATGTACGACTGGGCGCACGGCCAGAGCGATGCCATCGAAGGCATCACGCACTCGCTTTGTACGCTGGAGTTCGAGGACCACCGCCCGCTCTACGACTGGTGCCTCGATGCGCTCGGCGTCTATCACCCGCAACAGAGCGAGTTCGCGCGGCTCAACCTGACCTACACGATATTGTCGAAACGCAAACTCCTGCAGTTGGTGAACGAAAAACGGGTGAGCGGCTGGAACGATCCCAGGATGCCGACGATCTCCGGCTACCGGCGGCGCGGTTACACAGCGCAGTCGATCCGCGAGTTCTGCGAGCGCATCGGCGTCGCTAAAGCCAACAGCACGGTGGACCTCAGCCTGCTGGAATTCTGCATCCGCGAAGAGTTGAACCGCACCGCGCCGCGCGTCATGGCTGTGCTCAAACCCCTCAAAGTGGTGCTCACCAATTATCCGGAGAATCAGGTCGAGGAGTTGAAAGCTGAAAACAATCCGGAGGACCCGGATGCGGGTCACCGCAAACTACCTTTTTCGCGTGAGCTTTATATTGAGCAGGACGATTTCAGAGAGGACGCGCCAAAAAAGTTTTTCCGTCTCGCGCCGGGCAAAGAGGTGCGCCTGAAACACGCGTACATCATCAAGTGCGAAGAGATGGTGAAAAACGACCAGGGCGAAGTGGTGGCACTGCACTGCACCTACGACGACCAAAGCAAAAGCGGGCAGGCCAACGCCGGGCGCAAGATCAAGGGCACCCTGCATTGGGTCTCGGCGGCGCACGCCGTCACCGCTGAGGTGCGGCTGTACGATCATTTGTTCAGCGAAATGGAACCGGACAAGATCGAGATTCCCGCCAGCCTCAACCCCGACTCGTTGACCGTGCTGACCGATTGCAAACTCGAGCCGGGTTTGAAGAACGCCAAGGCGAGCGAGCGCTTTCAGTTTTTGCGGCTGGGTTATTTCAACGTCGACGCTAAAGATTCGCGACCCGGCGCGCCGGTGTTCAACCGCACCACCACCCTGCGCGACACCTGGGCCAAAATTCAGAAGAAGGGCTAACCAGGGCCGGCCGCTCCGCGCGGGGCGAATATTGGCACCGGCGACTCGCCGGTTCCTCCCCTTGGTAAGGGGAGGATGGGAGGGGTTAATGTCAATCATCCCTAGTTTTCTGGTTTAGGCGGTTCTTCCTTTTCTTCGGTTTTGGCGGAGTCTTCTTTTTTCTGGTCGCCGATAACGGTTGTGAGCGGACAGAATTTGAACATCGGACATTTTTCACAGCCGACCGCCAGGGCGATAGGACACAAGGTCATAACACTCACCTCCTTCCAGCATGACGCTGGACCCAATAACATGACGTTATTGGGTTTAGTATTTTATATTGAGCCTGACCGGGGCAGGGGTCAAGTCCCTAATTGCATGCCAAGCACGACGCCGAACCCATTTGCTCCGGGCCTTGCCCGGCTCCCCTGCCTGAGAGGAGGAACCAGGAGAGGTGGGAGCTATTGTCACCCTGATCCAGTCGAAGGGTCACACTTTTATTGACAAAATTTTGGCTTGGGGGTAAGTTTGATCAGGTTTGAACCCTTTATTAAAGGAAAACCGAATGGGGATCTATTTTTTAGCGGCAGGAAAATCTTCTCAAAATAGGGGAAAAAGTCTAGAAAATATTTTTTCAAAAGGTTTTCAATGAGCAAAGGAATGACCATTGGTTAGTTGGGCAAAGATGGTTTAGTGGGTCGCAAGTGTCAGAGGCCTTAGAGCGAACCGGATACTCTGGGATAGAGGAGTTTCTTGGAATAAGCTCTTAACTTTTGGAAGGTCGAAATGTCTCTCCTTCCCCGAAGGGGGTTAGGAGGTTTTGGCTTTAATGTGGTTGATTGCGATTTTTAACCGGTCTACTGTTATTTTATTCCCTAAAATTTCCATTACATCGTAGATTCCTGGGCTGGCGGTTTTACCAGTCAAAGCCACACGCACGGGCTGGGCGAGTTTGCCGAGTTTGATGTCCTCTTCCTCCGTAATTTTTTTAAATAGATTTTCTAATTCAACAGGTTTTAGCTGTTCGCTCATCGGCTCCAATCTAATTATGAGCTTCTCGAACAACGGTTTCACTTCAGGAATTAAGAATTTTCTAACAGCTTTTTCATCATATTCCAAAAGAGCTTCTCCCGCAGTGACTTTTGGAGAATGACCAGTAAACCCGATATGAGTGAGAGGTACGTCAATAAAAACGCTTTTAAAATAAAATTCCGCGCCGTGGGCCATGTCGATAAGCGTCTTGGCGCGCTGGTTGAGCGCGGGGATGACGCGCGCGATGTCCGCCATCGTTCTCCCGTGTCCTTCGGGCAGAACTTTTTCCTGTCTTAAAATCGGTTCGAGGTGGGCCGCCAGTTCGAGCGGCGGCATTTTTTGAATCCATTGTTCGTTCACCCACAGCAATTTTTCCGGATTGAACACGGCTGATGAAGTGGTCACGTTTTCCAGTGTGAAATGTTCGATCATCTCTTTGATGGTGAACAGCTCCTGATCGCCGTGCGACCAGCCGAGCCGTGCCAGGTAGTTGATCAGTGCGCCCGGCAGGTAGCCCATGTCGCGGTAGGCGAGGGTCGAGGTGGCGCCGTGGCGTTTGCTCAGCCGGGCTTTGTCGGTGCCGAGGATCATGCTGATGTGCGCGAACTTGGGACGCGGCACGCCGAGCGCGTCGTACAGCAAGGCTTGCTTCGGCGTGTTCGACAGGTGATCGTCGCCGCGGATGACGTGGCTGATGCGCATGTCACTGTCGTCCACCACGACGACAAAATTGTAGGTCGGCGTGCCGTCGCTTCGTTGCAGAATGATGTCGTCCATTTCCGCCAGGTCCCAGCGCACCTTGCCGCGCAGGAGGTCGTACGGTCACCGTGCCTTCATGCGCTGATTTAAAGCGCACCACCGACGGCGTGTCTTTCGGCGCGTCGGTGCGGTTCCTGCAGGTGCCGTCGTAGCGCGGGTTTTGTTTGTTGGCCTGCGCCGCCTCGCGTTTTTGTTTCAGCGTTTCCGGCGAGCAATAGCAGTGGTAGGCGTGGCCGGTGTTCAGCAGTTTTTCAATATTTTTATCATAGAGGTCCCGCCGTTCCATCTGGCGATGCGGGCCTTCGTCCCAGTCGAGCCCCAGCCAGTTCATGGACTCCATGATTTCCTCAATCGACTCCTCGGTGGAGCGGTCACGGTCGGTGTCCTCGATACGCAGGATGAATTTTCCGCCGTGGTGGCGGGCGAACAGCCAGTTGAACAATGCCGTGCGCACGCCGCCGATGTGCAGGAAGCCGGTGGGGCTGGGGGCGAAACGGACTCTCACGTCTTCGGTCATGGACACCTCGTTGCGGGAACCTCTCACCGGCCCCGTGGGATTAAAATTGCGGCCAGATTAGCAGATTCCCCAGCCGATGATCAAGTGCCTCTCTCCCACCAACAAGCCGCCCAGCACCAGGACCACATAGAGCATGCCGTCCGCGACTCCCAACGGCACAGACAGATCGATCAGAAAAATGGCAACGGCTAAAATTGCCCACGCTACCGTAAACAAGGCGGGAAACTTTCGGTACTGATTTTTTAATGGGATCATTTGAGTGTTGGTTTTTTTCGCCTTTAAAAGTGGCCGGGCAGTGTACCTGATTTTTTTTGGTTGGGCGATTAACTCCGAAACCGTTGGGCGGGCAACCTTCACTTTTAGTGTAACCTCCCATAAAATAAAGGTTTTGATTGGTTCCAGCGGTGATTAATTTAAACTGGCAAGTCTTTCAAAATGATATAATTGAGGGGTGACATGACGCTCTTTATAAACTTTTGGAAAGGGTGGCAATATGAAAATCCTGATCGCCTTTTGTTTGGGGCTGTTTTTGTTGCCGGTCTCACCGGCCAATGCTTTGGAGCAACGCGGCGCGCTGATTTTGTACAAGGAACCTCTTTATGAATTCGAGTCCGCCCGGAAAAATTATTGTGATGGATTGTTCGACGTCAAAAATGGAGAGAACGTTGCCGACATGCGGGATTTTCGCGATTACCATTGCCAGGGCAGATACAGTCTGACCCTGGAGGGCAACGCGGGCAGGACGGTGACCTTGTTTGGTAAATTTAATTATGCACAGGATTGGGGTTACCTGATCATCGTGAAAAAGGACGACCGCAAGGTTTGGTTGATCGATCTGGAGGACCTCCCTGCGGACCAATGGGTTCAGCGTGATGGCATCGACAACACCGGCGCTTATGAAGCGTTTTATCATGAGTCGGCTCAGTTCAGCCAGAATGTTTCCTCGGTGAAGTGGGGCAAATGGTGGCAAGGCGCGACCCCTAATCCTTAAACGGCGGGTGGCTTCCCGTCCCGCGATGGCGAAATGATGGAAGTGAAGGAAGTGCTGTGCCGCTCGATCCTCACCCGGACCAGCGGTTATCTCAAGGCCGTCAGCTCACACTCACTGAATCCCTATATCGGGTGCGGGTTCGGCCGCTCCGCCTGCGGCGTGGGTTGTTATGTCCGAGCCAACCACTGGCTGACCCGGGGGCGTCCCTGGGGCGGGTTTGTCGAAGCCAAAACCAATGCCGCTGATGTCTACACCGCAACCTGCGACGCGGAACAACGCTGGGCCGAAAAGCGTGGCTTGCCCTTTTCCATCTTTTTCTCCAGCGCCACCGAACCCTGGCAACCGCTGGAAAAAAAATTCCGGATCACCCGTTCCATTCTGCAAGCCATGGAGCAGAAGCCGCCGCAGGAACTGATCCTGCAAACCCACTCCACCGGCATCCGCGATGACATGAAATTGATCGCCGGGCTGGCCTGCGCCTGCGACCTGCGCGTGCAGGTGTCGATCGAAGGCGACCGCGACCGCCTGCCGGGCCTGCCGCCGCCGCCAGCGACGGTGGCGGACCGAATCCAGTTGTTGCGTGACCTGACCGACGCCGGCATCCTGACCGTGGCCTGCCTGTCGCCGCTGTACCCACTCAGGGATGCGGATGCGTTTTTCAAACGCCTGGCCGCCACCGGCATCCGCGCGCTGGTGATCGACCATTTCATTTTGGGCGACGGCACTCACGACGGCTCCCGCACCTTAAAAACCGGTTTGCCGTCAGCCATGGCGGAAGCGCTGGCGGCCTCGACCACGCTAAGCTATCGCGACCACGTTGCTGAAATCGCCCGCAAGTACCTGCCCGTCGGCCTCTCGGCGGAAGGGTTTGCCGGCCATTACTCCGCCCAACATCCTTAAAGCCCGTGTCCGCCCCCGCTAAAATCCCGGAGGAATTGGGTCAACGCATCCGGTCCATGGATGGCCGCGGTTATCAAGCTTACAAATCCTTGCAAGGCACCACGTGGGACTGCGCGCCCTTTACCTTGAAATTCGAACACGTGCAGGGCGACCCGTTCGCTTGGCCGACCCGGCTTTCGGTGACAATTGCCCTGCAGGACAGCGGACTGCCGCCCGCGTGCCACGACACCCCGCTCAAGCGCCTGGCTCTGGAAGATTTTCTTCTGCGGGCGTTTCATGACGCGGTGCGCCGGGTGAATCCCAAATCCGCCGGGTCGGGCAAGAGCGGCGTCATCACCGCCCTCACCCCCGGCCAGAAAATATTGAAACGCAGTGCCGTGGCGGTGGCCGAGGGCCAGGTGGAACTGATCCACTTCGTGGGCCTGCCGGCGGACG
>SMVS01000013.1 GCA_004357435.1 Nitrospina sp.
GTATTTTTTCAGGGAGTGCTCCTGGCCGGAATTATTACTGTTGCGGGATGTGCCGCTCCGAAGTTGAAACCCATGCCTGTCGTTCAGACGAAGACGCCGGTGATTGCTGAAACGCGCTCAGTTGCCCTGCCACCTGAAAAGTCAAGATCCGTGGGTGACGGCACCTCTCACACCATCCTAAAGGCTTCCGGGTTCTCGCAGGAAGGTTGGGCCTCTTGGTATGGAAAAAAATTCCACGGCCGCCTCACCGCGAGCCAGGAAGTGTATAATATGCACGCCTTGACTGCGGCCCACAAAACGTTGCCTTTTGAAACCCGTGTCATGGTGACCAATCTGGACAACGGTCGAGCGGTGGTGGTTCGGATCAACGACCGTGGCCCGTTTGTGAAAGACCGCATCATTGACCTCAGTTATCAGGCAGGCAAAGAACTGGGGATGCTGAAGCAGGGCATGACACGGGTCCGGTTGAGCGCCCTGGCGGCTCCTCCCGGGGAAAAAGTTTTCCGCGAAACCGGTAAGGGGTACACCATTCAACTCGGAGTATTTAAAAGCCAGGAAAATGCGAGACAGGCTTCCAAAAAATTTGAGGATGGACGCATTCAAACTTTTCTCCGGGAAGACAGGCCACTTCACCGGGTGTTAGCCGGCTCATTCCGTTCGCTTGAGGACGCGGTTGCGCGGATGGACGAAATTCTGAGCAGTGGGCCGACCGATGCCTTTATCATTATAGAACCTTGATGCATGCAACGAGTCTTCGGACACAACGATCCTTCAATATCAATCAGCGGCACGGGAAAAAACCATGAGACTTCCGATACTAGACAAACTTGAAAAAGAGCTTTTTGATTCCAAAAAAGAGCTCGAAGTGGATATCCCAAAGGCCTTGAAGATTGCCACGGATATGGGAGACCTGAGTGAGAATGCGGAGTACAAGGCCGCCAAGGAAAGACAAATGTTTCTGGAATCCCGTATTTCACAAATGCAAAAACGGATCAGCGACATCATGGTGCTCGATTTCAATCGAATCCCTAAAGACCGGTGCGGCTTGGGCAGTACCCTGATATTAAAAAATTTAAACTCTGGCGAGAAAAAAACCTTTCACTTGGTTTTCCCTGAAGAGGTCAATCCGGACGAAGGGAAAATATCTCTGGCCTCGCCAGTCGGCAAATCCCTGATTGGAAAAATGGAGGGGGACGAAGTGAATATGTCCATAGCGGGCGAAGACTACGAATATGAAGTTTTGCAGTTGACCACCATCCACCATCAGCCGGAATTCAAAAAAGACTGAGCTTCAGATGACTTCAAAACCCCTCATTTCTTTTGACACCATCGCATCGGGACATGTTTATTTTCTGGACCCAGAGGAGTATCCCGATTGGCCGGATTGTTTTCAAAATAACCATTCTCTGAAATTGGAAATTGGCTTTGGCAATGGAAATTTCCTGATTGAAAAAGCCATTCAGCACCCGGAAGACAATTTTATAGGGATGGATTTTTATCATAAGGGGATCCGCAAGATCATCACCCGGCTAGATCGCCTCAAGATCGAAAACGTTCGAGTGGTCTATGGGGACGCGCGTGAAAAGTTCCCGATGATCTTCCAAGACGGCGAATTGTCTGAAATTTATATCAACTTCCCAGACCCTTGGCCCAAAAAACGCCACTTCAAACGCAGGTTGATCAAACCCCCATTTGTTGAGCTTCTGTCTCGTAAATTAGCCGCCGAGGGTACCTTGCGGGTGGCCACCGATTACGAGCCTTATGCGGTGGAAATCATGGACTTCATTGAGGCCGACCCCCATCTTTCTAACAAAAATATGGAGGGCGGGTTTTCGGCAGAAAGAACGGATTGTCCGAAAACGAAGTATGAAAAAACGTTTCTCAACGCTGGTAAAAAAATTTATTACTTGGATTTTAAAAAGGTTTCTGATTACATGCTAAAGACTCCTTCTGAACCCGCTTCAGCAGTGTAATTGTTTTGCCTCAGCCCGAACCGAAAATCATTGGAGGATGTATTGGCTAAAGAAAAAATCTTAATCGTCGATGATGAAAAAAATATTGTCACCTCTCTGCAGGAAATATTGTCCGACGAGGGGTATGAAGTGGCCACCGCAGAAGATGGATTGGTAGCTTTGGAACTCATTCAGGCGGACCCCCCGGATTTGATTTTGCTGGACATCTGGATTCCCGGCATGGACGGCATTGAGGTATTAAAAGCTGTCAAAACCTATCATCCCGAGATCGAAGTGTTGGTGATGTCCGGTCATGGAACTATTGATACCGCCGTCCAGGCCACCAAACTGGGAGCTCAGGATTTTATTGAAAAACCATTCTCGTTGGACGAATTGGTGGAATCGGTTAGCAAAGCTTTAAAGATTCGAAAATCCCGTCTCACCCAGAGCAATGGGCACACCCTCCAAAAACAAACCTTGCCCTACTGCTTCAAGTTGATGGTCGAGGTCAGTCAAGCGATTAAAACCGCCTCCAAACATAATTTTCCGGCTCTGATCGTCGGAGAATCCGGAACCGGCAAGGAAATCATCGCGAAAGCGGTACACCATCAAAGCAAAAAAGCTAAATTGCCTTTTGTCAAACTGAATTGCGCCGTCCGTCCCGCTCGAAAAATCCAGGAAGAATTGTTTTCTGCCCCGCGCGCCAATGCGAAAAATCAGGGTGACACTTCCGCCAAAACCAACGCTGCAAAAGACCGCGTGGTCTATTTAAAAAATATTGACTCCTTGAGTAAATCGCTTCAGGAAAAACTGGCCCAGGCACTGCAACCCGGGACTTCCAAAAAATCGGATAGGTCTCCCCGTCTGATACCGGCCCGGGTTTTTGCCTCCACCTCAGCCAATCTGGAAACTCTGGTGGAAAAAGGGCAGTTCAACAACAACCTTTACGAAATTCTCCGGCAGGAAATTTTGGATGTTCCGCCCTTGCGGGAAAATGCGGCCATCATACCAAATCTGGTCCAAAACTACTTTGAAGAGCTCGCGCTGAAGACCGATGCACCCTGCCATGTGATGACGGAAGAAGCCATGGAGATTCTCTGCGAATATTCATGGCCGGACAACCTGAAGGAATTGCGCTCGGTACTGGACCAATCCACCCGCAAGGTCCCACCGGAAATCAAAATTACTCCCAACCATCTGCCCTCTTCCCTCCAGCGGAACAAGCACGCCATGAACGCTAATGAATTCGATCAGATCGATTCGATGGTTGAGGCGGAAAGCAGTTGGGAAAAGGAATTCATCATCCATCATCTCAATAAAAATAATTGGGACATAGAAAAAACCAGTGAAGCATTGAAAACCGATAAAAAGCGTTTCCAGAGCAAACTGGAAAAACACGGTATCCGGCTGTCAGCCTCTGCGGATGCTTCGGGCAAACCCCGCCACCAATTGCAACGCACCTTGAAGCGGAGTGTGGTCCTTTGTGGAAGCGGCTTGCATTCCGGATTCAAAACCGGTCTCATCATGCAACCCCTGCCGCCGGGAAGTGGAGTCATTTTTGGAGATATTTCCAGCGGCGCCAACATTCCCGCGCGTCTGGAGAATGTTCAATCCACCGACTATTCGACCTGCTTGAAAAAAGGGTTCAAAACAGTCGACACGATCGAGCACATCATGGCCGTATTGCATATGTATCGCATCAGCAATTTATTGATAAAAATCGGTGACGAGGCACCGGTGATGGATGGGTCATCAATAGACTTCTGTCGGTTGATCGAGGACGCCGAATTTGAAGAGCAGGATGAAATATTGGATGAAGTCGTTATCGACCGGACATACCGTTTTGAAAATGAGAAAAACCCTTCCTGTTACATCACCATCGAACCCGCGGATCGGTTGAAAGTTTCTTACCATATGGACTATCCCGCGCCGATCGGCATCATGGATCACACATTTGAGTTCGATGGCGAAGAGAGCTTCAAAAGGGAAATCGCTCCCGCCCGCACCTTCGGCTTTGTCGAAGAAATCACACAGTTGACGAAAATGGGATTCGGCGCCGGTGGGAAGCTGGACAATTTCATTCTGCTTGGAAATGATAAGGTTCTGAATACCGAGCTTCGGTTTAAAGATGAATTCGCCCGCCACAAAATTCTGGATATCCTTGGAGATTTTTACCTTTTAGGAAAACCCATTCGAGGGCACATCAAAGCCCACAAAACAGGCCACACTCAAAACATCGGGCTCCTCAGGCAAATAGAGACCAGCTTGTGTCAACCCGCAGGGGTTCATTGAAACTCACCCCCCCGGCATCCCCCCAAGCTGACCACCCAATCGTCTGTCTAAAAAATATAAATGCTCAGGATTAAAACCAACGGGAACTATGGAATCCACTGATTTCAAACTGGCGGTTTTGGTTTCAGGTCGTGGGACCAACCTGCAAGCCATCATCGACCATATCGATCAAGGCAAGCTAAACGCCAGGATCGCCATCATCATCACCAATAATCCCCGGGCGCAGGCCTTGGAACGGGGCAGGAAACACGCGATCAAAACCACCTTTCTGGATCCTGACCGCTATCCAGACAAGGCCGAATATGATCGAGCCCTGGCCACCAAAATCAAAGAACATTCCGTCGATCTGATTTGTCTGGCGGGCTACATGAGGATTTTAGGCAAAGAGTTCGTCCGAACTTTTAAAGGTGAAATCATCAATATCCATCCTTCGCTTTTGCCCGCTTTTCCGGGACTGAACGTTCAGCAAAAAGCCATCGACCGCGGGGTAAAATTTTCGGGCTGTACGGTCCATTTCGTGGATGAGGCCGTCGATGCCGGACCGATCATCCTGCAAGCAGCGGTTCCCGTTCACGCGGACGATAACGCGGAAACTCTCACTCAGCGCATTCTCGAGCAGGAACACATCATCTATCCGAATGCGATAAAAATGATCGCGGAAAACCACATCAAACTGGCGGATGGGAAAATAGTCACTCTATGAAACAGGATTTGGAACTATGCTAAAAAAATTAATTTTTCTTGGAATTGTGGTCCTCGGCTTGGCGGGCACAGCATGGTCCGCGAATGAACACTCGGCCGTTCTCGATGCCGTTCAAAAAAAATACGAGCAAACCCGCTCGTTCAAGGCTAAATTCGTTCAAAAATCCTATCTCAAAATCATGGGCCAATCGCAAATAGCCAAAGGGGAAGTGGCCATTCAAAAGCCAGGGAAAATGAAGTGGGACTACCGGGCTCCCGATCGGCAAATTCTAATCACCAACGACAAGATTCTCTGGCTGTATCTTCCGGAAGAAAATCAAGTGACTAAAATGCTGGTGGAAAGCATTTATTCCTCCAATACCCCGGCATTGTTTCTGGCCGGCGAAGGCCGCCTTAAGGAAACCTTCCATATCGAAAGCGCCACCAAAAATGACAACGGCTGGACCCTGATTCTGGTTCCCAAAGAATTGGACAACAATATTGACCGTCTCATTTTATTCACTGATAATAGTTACCTGATCACAGGTTCCACCGTGTATGATAAATTAGGTAATGAAACAAAAATGCTTTTCAGCGATATCCAAATTGATCCCGGTTTCCCGGCCGGAACTTTTCAATTTCACGTCCCGGAAGGCGTTGAAGTAATTGATTTTTCATCTCAACCATGATGCCCGCCAAAAACCATGCCTGACATTTCATTTATTCCTTTAGACGCAATCCTATCGTTCAGCTTCAAGATGCTGGCCTTCCTGGGTGGACTGGCCGCGTTGATCTTCGTGCACGAGCTCGGTCATTTTTTGATCGCTCGCCGTTGTGGTGTCATCGTGGAAAAATTCTCGCTGGGATTTGGCCCCAAGCTGTTCGGGTTCAAATCGGGTGAAACTGAGTTTTTAGTGGCGGCCATCCCGCTCGGCGGCTATGTCAAAATGAAAGGCGAAGACCCAGGCGAAGAACTGGCGGACTCCACGGGGTCGTTTTCAAGTGCCCCCGTTTTGCATAGAATCGCCATCGCCTTCGGCGGCCCCCTCTTCAACATCATTTTTGCTATTGTCATATACCTTGGAGTGTACATGGTCGGCGTTCCCACCATGGGCACCACCATCGGCAACATCAGGGTCGACTCCCCGGCCCAAAATGCAGGACTGCAAACCGGGGACCGGATTCTGAAAATCGATGGGCAAGAAACTCTGTACTGGGACCAGCTCCTCGAAATCGTCCATAACGCGCCCGGCCATAAAATGGATTTTTTGATCGAAAGGCATCAAAAAACTCTGATCAACATCGCCATCACTCCCAGATCTGAAGAAATCACCAACCTGTTCGGTGAAAAGGAAAAAGTGGGGTTGATCGGCGTCACTCCCCTGGCCACCAATATTTACTTTGTAGAAGAGGGTTCCGCCGCAGACCGCGCGGGCCTTAAGGAAAACGACCAATTGATTTCCGTGGACGGCGTTCCCATCAAAGGCTGGCCAGACCTCAAAACCACCGCCATGGATCATCCCGGAAAATCCCTTAAATTCCGGATCCAGAGAGACGGCGTGGAGCAGGAACTCGAACTGATTCCCGACTTGAAAGTCGTCACCGATGAAGCCGGCAGGGAACAAGAAATAGGCGTTCTCGGGATTGGCCTGAGCGGCGAAATGGAACTTGAAAAATACGGTCCGTGGGATGCGCTGAAACGTTCCATCCACGAAACCGGGCGTTTGATATACCTCATCACAGTGAGCATCAAAAAAATGATTTTCGGGTCCGTTTCCGCTGATTCTCTGGGCGGCCCCATTTTAATTTTTCAAATATACGGACAACAGGCTCAGCAGGGATTCAGTGAACTGGTCCGGCTCACCGCGTTGTTGAGCATCAATTTGGGATTGATCAACTTGCTTCCCATTCCCATTTTGGATGGCGGCCACATTTTCTTTTTCCTGATCGAGCTGATCAAAGGCCGCCCCGTCAGTGAAAAAAACCGCGAACGGGCATCGCAGGTGGGCCTGTTCATGATCTTGTCCCTTATGATTTTTGCTTTTTACAACGATATAATGAGAATAGTTAATTGATCTCCATCGGTTGCATGAGGAAAGAGGATGGAAACAACGGTTGACGTTCTATTGCATGCCCGGCGCAAGGACCTGGAGGCCGTCGCGGAAAAGCTTTCTATTGAAATAGAAACCTGCAACCTTTCGGACCAGGAAATCCCCATTCGTAGCGGGCATTGCAACGTCGCGGGACAGGATAGAATTTATCTGGATAAAAATCTTTCGCTGTCCCAGCAAATTGAAACCCTGTTGGAAATTCTGGAAAAATTCGATCTTGAAAGTATTTACGTCGCCGCCTGGATACGGGAACAGTTGGAACAGAATCGGAACAACACAAGATGACCCTGCACAATAAAACTCTGCCTGAACACCGCCGCGGGAAACTGAAAGCCCTGCTCGCCGAAGGCAAACTGGTGCGCGTTCTGGAAGCTCATAATGGCTTGAGCGGAATCGTTGCGGATCAAGCCCGCATCGAGGGCACGGCCAACGGAAAAATACTGATCCGCGAATTCGACGCCATTTGGGAAAGCAGTCTCACCGATTCCGCTGCCAAGGGACATCCCGATATCGAGGTGATCAGCTTCGATTCCCGTCTGCACACCATCAATGAAATTCTGGCCGTCACCGGCAAACCCATGATTGTGGATGGCGACACCGGCGGGGACCCCAGCGCGTTTGAGTACACGGTGTCCAAATTGGAACGCGCCGGCGTTTCCGCCGTGATCATTGAGGACAAGGTTTTCCCCAAGCGCAACAGCCTCGAACCCGGGACGACCCAGACTTTGGAGGACTCCGAAATCTTCGCAGCAAAAATCAAGCGTGGCAAGCAAGTCCAAATGACGACCGACTTCATGATCATTGCCCGCCTCGAAAGCCTCATCGCCGGCGTGGGTTTGGACGACGCATTGAACCGGGCACGAATTTACCTGCAAGCCGGGGCCGATGGCATCATGATCCATTCCAAGTCCAAAGAGTCGAATGAAATTCTGGAATTTGCCAAGCGGTACCGTTCCCTCTTGAACGAACTCGAAACCGACCGGCCGCTGGTGTGCGTTCCCACCACTTACAACTTTATCGTCGAAGATCAGCTCCACAAAGCCGGGTTCAGCATTGTCATTTACGCCAACCATTTGCTGAGGTCCGCTTATAAAGCCATGGTGGAAACCGCCAAAACAATTTTATCGAATCAAAGATCGTTCGAAGCCGACCCCTTGTGCGCCCCGGTGCGGGATATTTTTGAGGCCGTCGGTTTTCTGGACATCAAGAAAAAGGATCAGCAGGAAAAATCGAGTACCAATATAGCCGTCATCATTCCCGCCGCCGGCGAAGCTCCAGACATACAAAAGAAGATCGGCGACCTGCCCAAGGCCATGGTGGAAGTGGCCGGACAAACCCTGCTGGCCCGGCAAGTCCAGGCCCTCAATGTCAACCACCTGAACGACATCACCGTGGTGACCGGGTTTTCCCACCAAAAAATGCGGGGCGAGGGTCTCACCTTTCTGCAAAATAAGGACTATAAAGAAGGCTCGGAACTGCACAGTATTCTTTTAGCCAGAGACAAGATGCGGAATGGATTCCTCATGCTTTATTCCGACATACTGGTCGAGAACCCTATTTTTTCCCAACTGCTGGCTTGCCAGGAAGATATCGTGCTGGTGGTCGACAATTCCATTCAATTTTTGGAACCGGTGGCAGGCAAAATCGTGGACTACGTCATCAGCAGGAACAAAAAACATCGTCTGCGCAGAAATATCAGCTTTGCCCATCAGAACACAGTGGCCAAAATTGGAAAAAGATTGGACCCTGCCCTGTCCACACACGAATTCATTGGACTGGCCAAGTTCTCCAAAACCGGCGCCGAACATTTTCTGGAAACTTATGAAGATTGCGCCAAAAATTTTGAAGGGAAAATCCAGGAAGCGCAGGATGTGTCCCAATTCAGGTTGACCGACCTCCTTCAGGAAATGATCGACCGGGGATTCAACGTTCATTACCTCGAAATTCACAAAGGCTGGCTGGAGATTCACTTTCCGGAAGACATCCGGCTCGCCAACGACCTGTATCAGAATTCCACGAAATTATCCACACATTGAATTCCAAAACCCACCGTACACCAGACGGAATTCCTATCTAAAAAAGAAACTACTTATGCGTTACTCCCAAATGTTTATTCCAACGCTCAAACAATCCCCTGCCGACGCGGAGGTCGTCAGTCACAAGCTGATGGTGCGCTCCGGCATGATCCGCCAGTTAGCGGCGGGCATTTATTCCATTCTCCCCATCGGGGTGAGAGTCCTTAGAAAGGTGGAGCAAATCATCCGTGAGGAAATGAACCGGATCGGCGGCCAGGAAGTGTTTCTGCCCAGCATCCAGCCCGCGGAACTCTGGCAGGAAAGTGGCCGGTGGGATTTTTATGGCAAAGAACTCTTGCGGCTCAAGGACCGGAACAACCGCGAGTTCTGCTACGGCCCCACGCACGAGGAAGTGATCACCGACATCGTCCGCAAGGAAATCAAATCCTACCGGCAGTTGCCGTTGATCGTTTACCAGATCCAAACCAAATTCCGGGATGAAGTGCGGCCCCGGTTCGGCATCATGCGCGGCCGGGAATTCATGATGAAGGACGCTTACAGCTTCCACACGGATATCGCCAGCACCGAAGAAACTTACGAAAAAATGAAACAGGCTTATTCCAACATTTTCAAACGGTGTGGCCTGGATTTTAAAATGGTGGAAGCCGACTCCGGTTCCATCGGCGGCAGTCACTCCCATGAGTTCATGGTCCTCGCCGATTCCGGGGAAGACGCTATCGGGTTTTGCGACGCCTGCGATTACGCTTCCAATGTGGAGAAAGCCGCGGCCAAAACCCCCGCGCCGGTAACGCCGCCGAACGCCCTGCAAAAGTTGAAACAAGTACCCACTCCCGGCCATAAAACGGTGGCAGAAGTCGCTGAATTCCTAAAAATCCCGTCCCGGAAAATTGTTAAAACCCTGGTCTTTGAAACTGAACAGGGATTGATCGCGGGGCTGGTGCGGGGCGACCGCCAAATCAATCCGGTCAAACTAAAAAACCTGATCGGTTGCGAATGGCTCAAACCGGCCCCGGAGTCGCTGATCACCTCCCAAACCGGCCTGCCCTGCGGCTTCATTGGCCCGGTCGGTCTCGACATGAAAGTGTATGCCGACCACGAAGTGGCCCAAATGTACGATTTCGTGACCGGAGCCAATGCCTCCGACAGCCACTTCACCGGGGTTCAAACCACGCGGGATTTGAAAATCGAGAAGTTCGGGGACCTGCTCCGGGTGGCCGCAGGCGACCCCTGCCCGCAATGCCCTGCCGGCACCTATAAAATCAAGCGCGGCATTGAGGTCGGCCATGTCTTTATCCTGGGGACCAAATACAGTGAGGAAATGAAGGCCAACTATCTGGATGCCGATGGCAAAGAAAAACCGATGGTTATGGGCTGTTACGGCATCGGGGTGGGGAGAACGGCCGCCGCCGCCATCGAACAAAACCATGACGAGCGGGGAATCATCTGGCCTCCCGCCATCGCCCCCTTTCAGGTGCTGGTGATTCCGGTGAACTATGCCGACGAAGCCACTCGATCTGCCAGTGATAAGACTTACCAAACCTTGTTGGATATGGGTATTGAAACCCTCCTGGACGATCGGCCGGAGCGCCTCGGGGTCAAGTTCAACGATGCCGACCTGGGGGGCGTGCCCTTGCAGATCATTATCGGGCCTAAAAACCTGAAAGAAGGCCAGGTGGAAGTGAAATCAAGAAAAACCAATGCCTCGGAACTGCATGATTTTCCAGCTGTTTTAGAGAAGGTTCCGCAGATTTTAGAAGGGTTGTAGCGACTCGAGAGTTCGCATGATGGTGGTTTTTCCTTGCAACGGGAGTGTAGTTTTTGTAGAATTTTCCTAAATCTTAGGAGGTCTGCAAAAAAGCGGGCTCATTGCCCGCTTTTTTCGTTTCATCCTGTTGAATTCAAGATCGTCTAAGCGCTTCAGAAGACCGGCGGACTGCCAGAAAAAATTTAGTGTTTTGGAGTTTTGCCAGGGGACACCATGGGAAAAAGTTCTGTTGCCCAATCCGTGGAGGATTTGATCACTCCCGCTTTGAATTCGGAAGGGCTGGAATTGGTGGATGTTGAATATAAGAAAGAAGGCAAAGACTGGGCCTTAAGAGTATTCATCGACAAACCCGGCGGCATCACCCTGCAGGATTGTCAGGCGACCAGTCACCGGGTGGAGGACATGATTGAAATCGACGGCCTGATTCCGTCGCACTATGTTTTGGAAGTATCTTCTCCGGGCTTGGACCGTCTTTTAAAAAAAGAGAAGGATTTTTTAAAATACAAGGGCAGGCGTATTCGCCTGACCGCTTTTTCCCCCATCAACCATCAGAAAAAGTTTAAAGGAACAATTCAGGACTGCAAGGAAGACACCTTGATCCTGGAAGACCAGCAGAAAGTGGTTCAAATTCCGTTAACCAATATTGCTAAAGCCAGACTGGAAATCGAGTTGTAATTATTATGAGCATGGAAGTCATTCACATCATTGAACAGCTTTGCCGCGAAAAAGGGATTGATAAAGAAATCCTGATTGACGCGGTGCAAAGCGCGGTCGAAGCCGCGGCGCGCAAAAAAATGCCGCATCTCGAAACTTTGGAAAGCAAGTTCAACATGGAGACCGGTGAAGTGGAAATATTCATCGAAAAAACCGTGGTCGCCGAAGTCGAGGATTCTAATACCCAGATCAGCTTTGAGGAGGCGGAAAAGTCCGTTCCCGAAGTGCAACTGGGGGAAACGGTACTGGCCCAGCAGGAGTTGGGGGATCTGGGCCGCATTGCCGCCCAGCTAGCCAAGCAAGTGATCCTGCAAAAAGTCCGGGAAGCAGAAATAGAAATCGTTTACAAAGATTTTCAGGATAAAAAAGGCGACATCATCAACGGCTTCGTGCAACGGTTCGAACACGGCGATATCATCGTGGACCTGGGCAAGGCCGAAGGCATCCTGCCCCGCCGGGAACAGGTTTTCAGGGAAACGTTCAACCGCAGCGAACGCATTCGGGCCTATGTCCTCGACATTCGCAAGACGGCCAAAAACACACTGGTCATTTTATCGCGCACCCATGTGGGCCTGATCAAAAGCCTGTTTGAATTGGAAGTGCCGGAAATCAGCGAGGGGATGGTGGAAATCATGGGCATTGTGAGGGAACCCAGCGGTCGCACAAAAATCGCTGTGCGCTCCAATGAGCGCGACATCGATGCCGTAGGCGCCTGTGTCGGAATGCGCGGCATGCGGGTGCAAGCCATCGTTCAGGAACTGCGAGGCGAGAAAATCGATATCGTGGAATACTCTGAAGACCCCGAGCAGTTCATCAGAAACGCTTTGAGCCCGGCAAAAGTTTCCAGAATATTTTCCAACAAGGAAGAGAACCACATGACCATCATTGTGGCCGATGATCAAATGTCTCTCGCCATTGGCAAAAAAGGACAAAACGTGCGGCTGGCGGCCAAACTGGTCAAGTGGAAAATCGATATCAAAAATGAGACCGAAGCCCCGTCTTTAGTAGGCGCTCCGGAAAACTTGCTGGGAAGTGTTTCTTCCGGGGAAGATTTCCTTGGAATCATGAAAAATACCAAGGGATTCGGTGAAAAAATAATCAGCATCCTGTTCACCAATAATATTGTCAACTTTGACGAAGTGGTCCATCGCGGGATCGAGGGCTTGATTAAAGTCGCTGGCATCGGGCCTAAAAAAGCAGAGGCCATACTGGAGTTCGCGATATCCCAAATTGCTCTGCGGCCTTCGAAACCCAAAAAGACA
>SMVS01000119.1 GCA_004357435.1 Nitrospina sp.
CAGGACGCACTAGATCTAAACTCTGTTTTTGCTCTGCCAAATCTGAAGTACCTGTTTCTGACGCATTTGCACGAAGACCATACGGTGGGGCTTCCTTCTTTCATCTCCAATCCCTATAAATTCTACGCGGGCGGCGACAAGAAGATTTTCGGGCCGGAAGGCGTGGATGAGATGATCAGGCACATCAACGCTGCCTGGAGCATTGACCGGCACGAGATGGCGCAGGGTTCAATCGTTCGGGACCCTGATGGATCTACGGCGGTTGGCATCCCTGTCTGGCCGAGCACGAGCACGGACGGCAAGAGGATCTTCGAGGATGACAACGTGCTCGTGCAGGCGTTCCCGACCAACCACGGCTTCCTCGAGCATACCTATGCGTACAGATTCACAGCGAAATCGGACGGGCGTGTATTCGCCTTTGGGGGAGATGGCACGTACTCTGAAGGTCTGGTGGCAGCTGCGAAAGACGCGGACATTCTCTTCATTGAAGGCGTCACCCGGAAAAATATCAAGTTCGCCACCTGGGGCGGTGATACCGAGGAAGAGAAGGTTCAGGTCATCGGTGCTTACCACATGTTCCCCGACCGCCTGAAGCGAGTCTACGACGAGTCGGGCGTGAACAATATCGTGATGGTTCATGTCCAGAACTACAACAGTCCTGAGAACTTCGATCGTCTGAGCGTTCTCAAAGAGATGATCGATGAAGGTATCAAGAACATCCTACTTGCCCAGGATGGCGACCTGTACTGACCTTCCCGGGGAGGGCCGAAGTGGAGTTCAAGCAAGCTTTCTGATTCTTCTCTTCCTCATCTATAGCTGTTAATAACCCCAAAAGGCCGGTGGTTTTAGTACCTTCTTTTTCCTCATACTTTTCACTTGCTCTTTGGAGCGTCCCTAAAAGCTTTATTTTCTGATCTGGATTCAACTCAGGTAATTCATCTTCTAAGCTATCGAGAACTTTAGCTGAAAGATCAGAAATCCGTAGATGCTGGAGTTCTCGATATTTTGTCAGGGTTCCCTCATTATGACGGAGGTAGGAGATGCGGCGGGACAGGGTTGCGGTGGAGACATTGACTGCCTCTGAAATCTCCGAAATGGTTCGTCCTTCGGCTCGTAGGGTTAGGATGGCGTGTGGTCGATTTCGATTTTTGTGCGGCCCATGGGGTTTCTCCTTGCGTCTGTATTGATGTGAATAGTGACTTTTTGGCGAGAGAGAGGAATTGTCCTAGTTAAATCCCCTCCTCAGCCATGCATGAGTTTTTTTGAAGATATTTAACCTATTAAAAACTTAAAAAATATTGCGTCTTAACGTCATTGCGTCATTACCCTTATTTGGTAAAAGTTTCAGAGGTGACGGATACAACCTCTTGTTTTAGTTTTCGTCATGCGTCATTTCGCTCAACCTGTTGCATCTGGGGTTTGGCCTGCGGTCCTCGAATAGCCATGAAGGATTTCGCTCCGCTTCGGTGCCGGAGTTTAAAAACTCACCCCTGTTCGTGGATACCGGAAATTTTGACGCGAACGGCTCTCTGACCTATAGCCTGGAAACGTATTGGCGAAAGGGCCCGTTCTGGCTCGGCGGGGAGTATGTGCTCACTGATATGGATGCGCCTGCCGTTGGCAACCCCGACTTTTCCGGCTTTCACGTGACCGCCTCTTGGATTCTGACGGGGGAGATGCGCGGCTATAACCACAAAAGTGGCGTTTTCAATCCCATACGGGTAGCGAAATCCGTCGATCAGGGTGGTGTGGGTGCCTGGGAAATTGCAGCCCGCTGGTCTGAAGTTGATCTCACCGACCAGCTGGCGACGGGCGGCGAAATGAAGATTTTCTCACTGGGATTGAACTGGTTTCTGACCCAGGAATTCAACGTGGGCCTGAACTATCGTTACATCAACCTGGACCGCTTCGGCGTCAAGGGAAGAGCCAGCGGTATCAATACCCGGATTACAGTTTTTCTGCTGTGATGGGACCCCTGTTCCCTAATTTTGAGGTCGTACCTTCAATTTCTGTAAAACTTTATCGACACCTAAAGAAGAACCTTCCACGGGCGGAAACTCAACAAATGTTTTCAAAAACTTACCCGTAATGGCCTGTGCCGGGACAAAAGTCCACATATTATCTGCAAACCATCGAGTATACATATCCGAATCTTTCCATGCTGTTTCATAAGGATCAGCTCTTAAGTTTATTAGAATAGGCCATGCCGGTGTTTTGCGATAAGCCGTATTAATAGCCCCTTCCGTAATTGCAAAATTCAGTTTCCAGTCATCATAACGGAGGGCGTTTAAATTGCCACCCTGATCAAAATAGAAAATTTCCTTTCGGGGGTCAGCTTTCACTTCACCCTTCCAGAAGGGCATCATATTATAACCATCCAGATGAACTTTGAATTTTTTGTTTCCAACTTTGTAACCTTTAAGCAGCTTCTCCTTAATATCAGGAACACCTGCCGCTGCAAGAAGAGTTGGCATAATGTCTTCGTGAGAATATATATTGTTGTCAACCGTTCCGGGTTTAATCACACCAGGCCAGCGAATTACACTTGGCACACGGAAACCGCCTTCCCATGTGGTGCCTTTCTCACCATGAAATGGAGTTGTTCCACCATCAGGCCAAGTAAACTTTTCAGCTCCATTGTCGGTAGAGTACATAACCATCGTGTTATCGGTAATTCCTAATTCGTCTAATTTTGCAAGGACCACACCAATCGATTTATCATGCTCAACCATACCATCGGCATACAGGCCTACCCCGGTAACTCCTTGACTTTCAGGTTTAAGGCGTGTCCAAACGTGCATACGGGTTGCGTTTAGCCATACAAAAAATGGTTTACCATTTTTATGTGCTTTTTCTATAAAAGCAATAGCAGCATTGGTAAATTCATCATCAGCTGTTTCCATTCTTTTTCTGGTCATTGGACCAGTATCTTCTATTTTGCCATCAGAATAAGAGTGAATAACTCCACGTGGACCATATTTTTTGTGAAACGCCTTATCTTTGGGATAGTAGTAAGTTTCTGGTTCTTCCTCAGCATTTAAGTGATAAAGATTTCCGAAGAATTCATCAAAACCATGATTGGTTGGTAACATTTCATCAAGGTCACCGAGGTGATTTTTTCCAAATTGACCGGAAGTATAACCAAGAGGTTTCAATAGTTCTGCAATGGTGGGCTGGTTAGCTTTAATACCTTGGTCACTCCCCGGCATACCAATTGTCAGAAGTCCGGTTCTGAAAGGATGCTGACCAAGGATAAATGCTGCTCTACCTGCTGTACAGGATTGCTGTGCATACCAATCAGTAAAGAGGGCACCTTCATTGGCGATTCTATCGATATTCGGAGTTTTATACCCCATCATGCCATGATTGTATTTACTAATGTTTGACCATCCAATGTCGTCGCCCCAGATAACCAAAAAGTTGGGTTTGTCGGCGGCTAAAGCAACTGGAGCCGCAAGACACATGGAAAACAACAGACACATTGTTAGTTTAAATATCGTTTTTTTCATTATCAGCTTTCTGCCGTTTGGCGATAAATTCACTTTGAGATTGGACCCCCAACTGCTCTCAGACCAATAATTAACAAATATAAATATGGTATTACCTACTTTATATCAAGTTACCAAAGTTGTCAATTTTGCTGAATATTGGTGGGAAGTTTCAGCTAATTTCTAAAATAAACCAGTCAAGATATAGAAAATCATATACATGCAATCTTTCGCCTTATTTTTTTCAGCAATATTGTTGACGGGTGGTTAATAGCTATATAGCGTTAGAAACTGGCCCTTATTGGATGATGTAATATGGTGCTCTCAAGTTTTTAGAGAAATAATGTTCGTTTGATCTAGATCCATGGGGTATGTTTTGATTTCTATTCAAAAATTTAAAGTGGGTCTGATTGTTTTTATTTTCTCAGTGGGGTTGGAACCCCGTTAGTTTGGGACGACAATACTGAATACCCCTGGAAAACTCTCTCCGTTAAAGTGGGTTATTTTTTTGTCAATTCGGATACAGACCTTAGGCTCGATCCAACGGGAGGAGGAAGTGGGACCGAAATTGACTTGGAAGAAATATTGGGCTTGGATGAAAACATCGACTCTTTCGATGTCAGTGTCGAGTGGCGTTTCTTCGACAGGCACCGCCTTAATGTTGGTTACTTTGACTTATCCCGCGATGCAACCACCGCTATTTCCGGAACTATTAACATTGGTGACACAATATTTTTCAGCGATGTACTTAAAACAGAATTTAAATGGAGTACAGTGGCTGCAGCCTATACTTGGTCCTTTCTCCAGACCAACAAGTATGAATTTGGGTTGAGCCTTGGAGCTCATAATAACCACATTAAAGTTTAGTGTCGCCAGTACGACGCTTGCGGCATCGGTAGAATCGAAGAGTGTTACCGCCCCGCTTCCACTTTTGGGGCTCTCAGGCGCCTATGCCTTCACTCCGAAATTGGTTCTAAAAGCCGATGCCGGTTGGTTTGGCATAAAGGTAGGTGAGATAGAGGGGTCGCAGTGGACATTCAATCTTGATCTGGAATACAACATGTGGAAACACGTTGGGTTTGGAATCGGTTATAAATTTTACAACCTGGATGTGGATATTACTGAACTTGATTTCAAAGGCTCGGTCAATTCCACTTATAATGGAGCCACGGTATTTTTAAAGTTTTACTTATAAAAATTTCACGCTGAAGGCTTTTTCATTGAATGGCGCGGTCATTAAAAGGCAATTATAAACGGAAGTCCCTCGATTAAAGTTTCCCGGCGTGGGTTGGTTTGCATGCCCTGCACTTGAGGCAACAGTAGATAAACAATTCTCGTTGTTCTCAGGCGCCCTGCTTGGCATGATACTGACCGTGTTGTCCGAGAAATACGGTTTGGTGTTCCTGCAATCCATTATTGTGTCAGGAGTGTAGAGGTGAAAATATATATTGCGCTGCTATTGGTTTTTTTAATGAGTGCCTGCAGTGAAAAAGAGCAAAAAACCGCCCGTGAAAATCCAAATACCGATTTGTCCGTGTTGGTGGCAGTCACCAACTATCCTCTGCATTACTTTGTCACTCGGATAGCTGGCGATAATGTGACCCCCTACTTTCCCGAGATTGAGGGCGATCCTGCATTTTGGAAACCGTCCAGCGAGGAATTACAAACCTTCCAGCAGGCAGACCTGATCGTGCTTAACGGTGCCAGTTACGAAACCTGGTTACCCTACGTGACCCTGCCTGAAGATAAAATGGTTAATACTTCTTATTCTCTTAGTAATCCATTAATCAAGAATGACAAGGCATTGGCACATAAACATGGTCCCGAAGGCGAGCATGAACACGGTGCAACGGCCTTTACCACCTGGCTGGACCTGCAACAGGCCAGCCAGCAGGCGGCGGCTGTAAAAGACGCGTTGACAAACGTACGACCTGATAAAGCCGGGCTGTTTCAAAAAAACTTTATAGCGTTACAAAAGGAGCTTTTGTCACTGGATCAAAAATTGCGGTCGATCGGTAATCGCCTGCAACACACCCCCTTGCTGTTTTCCCATCCGGTCTATCAATATTTTCAACGGCGTTATGGTTTCAGCGGGCACGCTCTGCACTGGGAGCCGGATCGCATGCCGGATGAGCGGCAATGGCAGCAATTAGAGCTGTTAAACAAGGAGCTGAAAGCACAGTGGATGATCTGGGAAGACCAGCCATCGAAAGATATCACCAAGCGGTTGGAGACCTTGAATATTCATTCCGTGGTGTTTAATCCCGCGAGTAATCACAGCGAAAATGAAAAGCAGGACTTTATCGCTGTAATGAACACCAACGTGGCCAACCTTGCGGCGATTGAGCGCAATCATCTGGAGGCTGGTAAATAAACATTAGCCGAATGTCCGCTTTTGGCCGGTTCCTGAAGATCGAAGCCGTTAGGCGAACGTCCGCTTTGGGTCGTTTGCGGACTTACAATCAGCGCGACCTAAGGTCCGTTTTTCTGAACTGCCTCTGATATTTGTACCAAATGTTAAGTTAGAGTTTCTGCCTTGGGTATGACGGCCTCCGGGGCCGGAGGACATAAACCCAATCAAATATCTCATTTCAAAACCTTATTATCGCCTTATTAAAATAAAAACGGCGACCCCGACTAATAAGGTGGTCACCGTTAATTTTTTAAATTTCAATAAGATAAATGGAGCCACCGAGCGGAGTCGAACCGCTGACCTACTGATTACGAATCAGTTGCTCTACCAACTGAGCTACGGTGGCTTGCGAGAAGAATGCCGTATTTAAACGGTTTTCATCATAAAAATCAATCGTATTGTGATTACGAAAAACCTTTTGATTTTATAAGGAAAAAGCCCCCTAGCCCCCTTCGGAGCCGGCCAGTTGCCGGTGCCAATATTTCCTCCGCGTTCTCTGCGACCTCTGCGGTGAACCGGGTCACCTTTCGACAAGCTCAGGGTGACAAGACGACACCCTCGGATCATGCCCCGCAATTGTTGAGTGCAAACTAGAGTCAGGACCTATTTGCGCCCAGCCGCAGGCTGGAGGCCATGGGACGGTTGGAGCCGATGGCGTGGCCGTTGCGGCTGACCACCAGCAGGCCGATGTCTTCTGAATCTTTAAACCAGCTGATGACTGTGGCCACCACCGACTCGGGTGAGATGCCCTGCGCCAGCAATTCATGGGCGCGGAAGGCGGTGAGGCTCATGGTGATGGCTTCGCCGTTACCCGTAGCGGCCACCGCGCCATGCGCTCCGGCGTACAATCCACAGCCAATCAGCGGCACATCCCCGACCCGGCCAGGCCGCGCGCCGCCGGTGCCGCCGGTACTGAGGCTGGCCGCGAAGCGCTCGCCATCGAACGCCACGCACCCCACGGTGTCGCATCCGCCTGAACTTTTCGCCGCGGCGGGGTTCCATGTTTCGAAGCCGCCTGCTTCCGCGAAACGGGCCGCGCCGGACCCGGCCAGCAGGTGGTTTTCCATCCGGCTCACCGCTTGGGCGATGAGAATGGGATTTTTGAAACCTTCGATCACGGCGACCGCGCCGAACCGGCCATCGCTGTCCATGCAGGCGGCGTCCATTTGCACCGAGCCATCCGAGCGGCGCCGGGAGCCGACTCCGGCGTTGAACCGGGGGTCGTTTTCAAGCACCACCACCGCCTGGCACACCCTGGCCAGCACGGGTTGGCCC
>SMVS01000120.1 GCA_004357435.1 Nitrospina sp.
TGCATCGTCAATTCTTTCAGGCTGACAGGTTTGACATCGCTTTCCTTGATACTTTGGCTGGCCGCGGCCAACGCCTTGGCGCTGGTGTAATTCTCGCTGATGATCTTCAGCAGTTCCGGCACGTTGCCAAAAGCCAGCTTCTTGGATTCAGGAACCGCCGGTATCTCAGGGTCGTCGCGCAAGGCCCGCTCGATATCGGCACCCAGCAGGGAACACGCCTCCGCAATAGTCAAGCCTTTCACCATGCCACACAACGTTTCACAAATTCCGACGGATACCTTGCCACCGTAAGCAAAAAACTTGGCGCTGTAGATCCGGTCTTCCTCGACATCCACCAGCCAATACAGTTTCATATCCTTGAATTTGGCTTCCACCAAAGCCATGCCCTTCTCGGCGGCTTCTTCCTGATAATAGGCGCCCCGGTTTTTAGGCTGGGAAGCGGCGGATTCAAATTTAACGGAAAATGTTTCTTCAATAACAGACATGATTTATTCCCTCAAAACTTCAATTATTTAAGGTATAGGCCCTAAGGGGAAAAACACAGCGCCACGCTCTGGAAACTGATCTCATCTTATATCAAAAGAGTCTGGGCAGATGAATAATATACCATTTATTAGGTTCCTCCACTGTATTTTAGATGCAGGTGGGGCCGTAAAGTTGCTCTAAATCAGTGAAATAAGCCGCTTTTTCGGTTTGAGGAGCCGCTCGCCTCACCATTTCCGCAATATCCACCCCACCGGGAGCATGAAGTCCGGTGGGTTTAAACCAAAAGGTTCCGATAGGCCCAGCAACACTTAGTGGTCAAGAGTGGGACTTTTTTCATTTGAAGCTCTCCTGAGCCATCGTGTTCCCCCTGCGATGAGCGCATACAGGTGGCTGGCCAGGAAGCAAAAGGCGATGATGGGCGCTGTCAAAGGCACCCACCAGGCGATCAGCAAGGAAACATTTACCAACCCGATGGCCGTGGCCGATTTGGCCAGACTTCTTATCAGATAAGGCATGGGGAGGGGCGCCAGCATGGAAATGGAGTTTAGAAGCATCACGGATATTAAAATTGGTGCTGGGGCAAATTCAAAATAATTGGCCGCCAGAAGCACTAACAGCAGGTGCCGCATCAGTTCGTTGGTGGGCGATCCGGCGCTGATTTTTTCAGTAGGAATTAACCGGGAGGTGACCCGCAGGAGAATCGCGACCACCGCCACCAAGCTGACTATGCTTGGGACCACACCGTAGTGAATGCCAATGGCCATGACAATTATTATGTGAGCGACGGCATCGCAAACATTGTCCAATGCCGCCCCAAAATCACTCTTGAGATTCAGCTTGGTGGCCAGGATGCCATCGAGATCATCCATGATATTGTTGTAGATGATCAAGGGGATCAAATATTGAAACCCGCCTTCAAAAAAGAGGAGGGTGAGGGGTAGAACTCCGAGCAGGGAAACAATATTGGGCAGGTTTTTGTATAAGAACATCCGCGTGGACGGACTCTTCATTGGCTGACGGGGCTCGTCGTGCCGCCGGGCGGCGATTGCGGGCCGGGACGAACCAGAAAAAAATGGTTGGTCAGTTCAGGGAAATCCACCCCCATTGCCGAAGGCATGCGCGTTATCCAGGGATGGCCCAAACGCAAACCCCAATAGGTCAGATGGCCTACCGCGGCAACGATCAGCAGGTTTCTGGATACGTTCGCCTGCCATTTCCTGATAAGCTCACAACCCATCTGCATGAGAATATACGGTACGTTTAAATATGTTTGAGCCACGCTCAAACCGCATCGGTGGAACAGGCTGAGATAAATCGGGACGGAACGGTAAACCGCCTGGTAATCCCCTTCCCGCGTGAGAGTACCCGCGCGTACAGTGGTTTCCCGGCACAGGATTATACCTTCCGGGGTAAGCCATGATTTCAGTTTCTGCAACAATGCGACCACATCATTTTCATTGAGATACATCAATAGCCCACCGAGGAAAATGAGTGAAAATCGGCCTTCGGGTTCAAAAGACAATACGTCGTCATGGATGGCAGTGAAATTACTGTACGAGGAACAACGCCGCATCATGCTCTCATACAACAGTGCGCTGGCTTCGACGGCCACGACCTGCTTGAATTGCGGCGCAAAGTATTCGGCCCAATAGCCGACGCCGCTTCCCAAATCCAAGACGGCGCCCGTGGCATCCACCTTGGCGGTGCGGATCAGTTGTTGCACGATGACCCTCTCGGCGTCGAAACGAAAACGCCCGGCGCTGGCAGGAAAACCAAAACCCTCCATCATATAGGGACCCATGATGGAGGGTTTTACCTTCTTCCAATAGCGGTTAACAACCGAATAATCCAGTTTACCGGCATCCGTATGGGGTTCACCATTCATCTGAGGAATTCGCTCTTTTAAATAAGGGGGGGGATGGGCCAAAAATAAAACGCCAGAGTCAAAATACCCGGTTTAGCAGACTTCGGAGCGCGTGTCGGTCTCCCCCAGGATACGTTCAGCATTCACCAGATCGGTAGGGGTGTCAATTTCATACCAGAACTCAGGATCAAAGAAAACACCCTTCATGGAAAGACTGCCATCGGCTATCATCTCTTTGAAGACCACCTCGTAATACTCGTTCACCTTGCCGGAAGAGATATAAAGCCCCAACCGTTCGACGACCCGGCGCCACGACGCATTCGATAAGCTGTATATATTGACTGTCTTGTAGCCCGTACCTTCTACAAATCCATTACTGCCCATCCCAAAGGCGGTGACCCGGTTCAAAGAGTCCATGGTTACCGTGGTGCCATTCATCCACGGTTGCTGATAGGAAATGGCAATTCGGTCTGGATTGAGCAGGCCCTCCAGTTGCGAGCTTTCAAATACCAGGTCACTTTCCACCAAAAGAAAGGATTCCCGGATTTTTTTCCGCGCCAGCCACAAGGAATAGATATTGTTGGTGGTTTGAAAAAGCGGGTTGGTGACAAATTCTATGGTAAGATCCCCACCATATTCGTTCACGAACCTGCGGATGCAATGGTCCAAATAACCCACCACGATAACCAACCGCTTGAATCCGTTATCACAGAGGTTGTCAATCAACCGCTCAAGTATGGTGATCCCATTGATTTCAATAAGGCATTTGGGCATAGAATCGGTCAAGGGCTGTAGACGGTGGCCTTTGCCAGCGGCCAGCAACAACGCTGTGGTAATAGGATTCCCATTGAAATGACTGTTATTCATTCATCTCCAGGTGAAAGGTTTGATGACACTGTATTGGGGGAAAGACCTAATTATTTCTGGGAGGGGGACAGCAGAAATATAGTTAATGATTGAATTTAAAAGTTTTTCCCGAGAGGCCGCAATCATAGATCAAAATGGGATGGGTGTCTATATGTATTCCACAATATATTCTTATAGGCAAATTCCCATATTTTATCTCTTCGGCCCAGCCCTTTTGAATCCAGCACCTGATTTGAGCTTATTCCAATATTCGACTGCACAATTTCAGTAAAAAAGGTATAATTCGCTTGAATCAAGTGCATCTAAAAGAGACCCAAAGCAGCCACCACACAGGCTCTTGAATAGTTTGACCTGAACGCCATATAAAGGATGGATCATGTCAGTTCTCACTGAAAATAACAGACCGCAATTGATGGATGGCATGGGCCGGACCATTGTGAACCTGAGGATTTCCGTCACCGACCGTTGCAATTTCCGCTGTACCTACTGCATGCCCGCGGACAATGTGGAATTCATGGACCGCGACAAACTCCTCACCTTTGAGGAGATCACCCGCATCGTTCAGGTCGTTTCCAAAATGGGTATTTACCGCCTGCGTTTGACCGGCGGCGAACCGTTACTCCGCAAGAGCCTGCCGGTGTTGGTGGCAATGCTGGCCGCAGTCGAAGGCATCGAAGACGTTGCCATGACCACCAACGCCTTTTTCCTGAAACAACAGGCCCAATCGCTGAAAGACGCCGGCCTCAAACGGCTGAACATCAGCCTGGATGCGCTCGATCAGGATAAATTCACCGAAGTCAACCGCCGCGATTGCCTCACCCAAGTGCTGGAAGGCATCGCCGAAGCCCGGAGGGTGGGATTTAAATCAATTAAAATCAATGCAGTAGCGGTTAAAAACTTCTCGGAATCGGAAATCATCAAACTGGTTGAAATGGGCCGTGAGCAGGACCTTGAAGTTCGGTTCATCGAGTTCATGCCGCTCGATGCCGATAAAATCTGGGAGCGTGGCAAGGTACTTTTTGGGCACGAAATTGTCGACATCATCAACAAAAAGTACCCTTTGGAACCGATTAAAGACTCCTTGGAAATCGGGCCGGCCAGCGAGTACAAGTTCACCGACGGCAAAGGCAAAATCGGTATCATCACCGCGGTCAGCAACCCGTTTTGCGATTACTGCAACCGCATTCGCATGACCGCCGATGGCAAACTCCGGACCTGCCTGTTCTCGACCAACGAGCACAATCTCAAAGAACTGATTCGTGGCGGCGCCAATGATGAGGAGATTGAAAATAAAATCCGGGAGGCTCTGGTGATTAAAGAGCCTGGGCATAAAATCAACCTCGACGATTTTGAAAGACCCACTCGGGCCATGCACGCCATCGGCGGCTGACCGCTTTCAAATCAACCCACCTGATTGGAATCCTGCTTAGCTTGTCTTTATTACTGTAAATACTGTTGACCCTTTTTATCCCCTGCCGGGAACGATGGACTGGTCATTATTGATATTAAATCCCTTATTTTTTTCAACGCGATTTCAGGGGCCAACACATTATGCAAATGAAAATCATTACTACCCCAAATTGGTGAATTTTTTTTGCCGCAGTTCAAATTGGATATAATGGAGACAATCAAGTCTACAACTTTTATAGTTGTAACTCCTCCATATCCGGGAGTGGTTCCCCTGCCGCTCCCGGATATTTTTTTTCCCGCCGCTGTGGATGTGATATCTTGAACCCGAACGGTGAACCCTTTGCAAAACCATCGGCATGTCCTCCAACGAAAAATTTAAAAAGCTGGAATCTTTGTTTCACGAAATGGACCGCGTGGCGGTTGCTTTTTCGGGCGGTGTCGACAGCACGCTGGTACTGGCGGTCGCCCGCCGGGTGCTGGGCGATGGGGTTTTAGCGGTCACCGCGCAATCGCCGAGCCTGCCGCAAAGAGAACTGCAGTCGACTAAAATTATCGCTCAAACTCTGGGCGCGGAGCACCTGATTATTCAGACCGCAGAACTGACCAATCCCCAATACGCCAGCAATCCGGTCAATCGTTGTTACCATTGCAAATCTGAATTGTATGACCGTCTGCAAAAGGTCATCGCGCAACGCAACATTTCCTTCATGGTCAACGGCACCAATGTCGATGATCTGGGCGACCATCGTCCCGGGTTGCAAGCGGCGCAAGAAGCCAACGTGAGGAGTCCGTTGTGCGAGGCGGGATTCAGCAAACAGGAGGTGCGCGAGTGGTCCCGGAAATTGAATCTTCCCACTTGGGACAAACCCGCGATGCCCTGCCTGTCGTCACGGATTCCCTATGGCCAGCCCGTCACTCTCGAAAAATTATCCATGATCGAGCAGGCGGAGGATTTTTTAATATCTCTTGGATACCGCCAGCTCAGAGTCCGCCATCACGGAGACATGGCCCGCATTGAGTTGCCCCTTGAGGATTTAGCCGGGTTTTTTTCAGCAGGGCATGCCGCCGCCGCGCAGTCGCGGCTCAAACAGATTGGGTTTCAATTCGTCACGGTGGACATGCAGGGATTCCGCTCGGGAAGTTTGAATGAAGTTTTAAATGCAACTGATCGGAAAGGGTTCGCCCATGTTTCATTTTGAACTGAGACCGGAAGTCAGGAAGGCATTGAAAAACCCAGAACTGTTTTGCAAGGGAATGGATACGCTCCATTGGGGATTGATCATCGCGATGTCGGGAGTGGCCTTGATGATGATCCTTTTTTTTAAAGATCCAGAAAACGTATTGCACCCCACCTGGTTGCTGTTCACCGGGCTGGGGCTTTGCGCCTGGGGGGAATGGCAGAAGTACCGCGCCAAATAGCGGAACGTCGCGCACCAAAAAAGACCGTTCAGGACTTTGCCCGGAACGGCCCCCGTCTCAAGGGGGGGTTGCCTCACTACTCACTTAAGAGACAACCCCAACAGCGTTATAGCCTGGCAACCCGACTAACACTTACTTCTCGTGGCTATAACAGAAACTGGCTTTGCCGGCTCCCAGCACTAATAGGGTTCCGGTTGCCGCCGCTGTCAATAATTCTATAAATATTTAAACCTTCACTACCAACGATCACTTCTCCTTGCGGGTGTGCTCGTTTTTCGCGTTTTGCCCCAGCCATATTGAGCGCTTGGTGGCTTCTTCCACGGCATTCATGAGCGTGGTCCGCAAGCCACCCGCTTCCAGAGTGTGCAGGCCGGATATGGTGGTGCCGCCGGGAGAGGTGACCATGTCTTTCAGCTCGCCTGGATGTTTTCCGGAGTCCAAGGCCAGCCGGGCTGAGCCGAGAACGGTTTGAATCGTTAAAATGTTCGAGACCTCGCGCGACAACCCCATCTTGACCCCGGCATCCGACAGCGCTTCAATGATCATGAAAATGTAGGCGGGGCCACTGCCGCTCAAGCCGGTCACCGCATCGAGGTGGGATTCCTCAACGTCAACGGTTTTACCAATCGCCTCAAAAATACGGTGGGCCACTTTCAGATCGGCTTTGGAGACATGCGCGCTGACCGCCAGAGCCGTCACCCCTTCCTGCACCAAAGCCGGCGTGTTGGGCATGGTGCGGACCACGCCGACCTTTTTTCGACCCTCCAGATTCAAGTGATCCTCGATCACCTGGATGTGAATTCCGGCGGCTATGGAAATCACCAGTTTCCCCTCATCCACCAGATCCCCGATGCCCGACAACACATCCTCCATGACCTGGGGCTTGACCGCCAACACCAGGATGTCGCTGGCTTTGGCCAGCTCGCGGTTGTCCGCAGTGACCCTGATTTTATACTCGCGATGCAGGTACTCCAGCCGCTCGGCGACGACATCGGAGACCATCAGGTTTTTGGCTTTAATGAAGGCGGCCGACAGGAGGCCTTTGATCATGGCTTCCGCCATGTTGCCACCGCCCACAAAACCAATTTTTTTATTTTTCAGCACCGTCTATTTTCCTTACGATGAATGTTATTCGTGATCTTAATCCGTTGAGTCCTGAGGCCCAAAGAGGGCCGTTCCCACCCGGACCCAGGTCGCGCCCTCTGCGATCGCCACTTCAAAGTCGTTGGACATTCCCATCGACAGCTCGCTCAAGCCAATATGATCTATCGCCACTTGCACCATGCGATCCCGCAATTCCCTCAAGACAGAAAAGTACCTCCGCGAATTTTGAGGAACCGGGTCGTAGGGCGGGATGGTCATCAAGCCCTGCACGGAAACTCCGGACCATTGGGAAACCTGCGCCAGCAATGCCTCTAAACATTTCGGGGCGACTCCAAACTTGGATTTTTCCCCTGAGACGTTCACCTGAATCAGGATATTGGTCACCACCCCTCTGGCGACGCTCAACCGGTGCAGGGTTTCCGCCAGGGGCAGGCTATCCACGGAATGAACCCGATCAAACCGGCCGACAATATGCTTGGCCTTGTTTTTCTGCGCGTGTCCGATGAAATGCCAATGCAAGTTCCGGGCGTCCAGTGATTCTATTTTTGGCAGAGCTTCCTGAATCTTGTTTTCACCAAACAGATTCTGCCCGGCCTGCGCCGCCTGCTCAATTTTTTCTATCGGCACCTGTTTGGACACCGCCACCAGGCGCACTGCCTTCGGGTCGCGACCGGCATTGCGCGCCGCATTCGCCATACGGCTTTCGATGGAAGCAAGGTTTTCAGCAATCACGGTCATGGGTCGAGCCCAAGGCAGGTATTCAGCAAGAGAGTCCGAGCCTCTCGTCAGTAAAGCGCTTGTTTTCCCTTCTCCCCGGTCCGCACACGAATGGCCTGTTCTACGGGAAGGACAAAAATTTTGCCATCGCTCAAATTACCGGTTCGCAAAGTAGACACCAGAGCTTCGACCACCTCGTCCACGCCGTCACTTTCAAGAACAATGGTGATTTCCAGGCTGGGATGAAACTGCGGAAGCTTGCTGGTTTTAGATTCCGGATGGGCTCGCATCTGGCTCATGGGTTTGCCAATCCCCTTCACCTCAGCAACGGATAGTCCGGGAACTCCCAAAGCGAAAAGTTTTTCCCTCACTTCCTCAAGTTTTTCATATTGGATGTAACACTTGACCATTTTCATAAGAGTGACACCAATTTAGACGAAAAAAAAAGGCTTTGCAACCATTCAGATTGCAAAGCCCGGGTCTTCGTTTATCAGGATTTCATTTCATTTCAAAATCTTTCCCGGCGGCAACGATCTCATCGACGATGGCCAGCAGTTTTTCTTTTTCAACGGGTTTCACCAGATAGTGCTTGACCCCCTTTTTCAGTAGGCTCGCGGCCAAGTCCGAATCGGGATAACCGGTGACCACCACCACCGGGACCCCAGGCGCTTCCCGTTTGAGGAAATCGATGCATTCCACGCCATTGACCTTGGGCATGCGTATGTCACACAGGATCAAGCCGACATTCACCATGTTATCGCCAGTCCGCAACAGATCAATGGCCTCTTGCCCATTGGTCGCCTCTAGAATATTAAATCCCTTCTGCTCCAACTGCAACCGGACCACATCGCGAACATCCTGCTCATCATCAACAACCATAATCTTTCCCTTGGCCATAGCAAGTCTCCAAAAAAGGTTTAAGCTTTTAGCTGGCACCAGGCTCTACCCCGTATCCAACCAATCGATCTGCCTCCCCCCAAGCCCCAAGACAGAGAATTGGGTAGACCCCGCTCTAATTTGACTTCTTATAAACAAATAATCCACTTTTTTCAACAAAAAAGTGAAAAAAATAGAGCCAGGTTATATACTTTAATGGGGTAGCTCGGTCAGGATTTTATTAATTTCCGACGACCCTCGCCGAAGGAGGGAGCCAGGTTGAAAGGCGGCAAATGGCCTCCCGCCCGAATGGATCCACAGGATAATGTCTAATATTTCTACCGGGAGTTTGGATGGTGAAGGATGAAGTGTCCACGCCCGCAACAGGGAAGCCCCTGCGATCAGGACTGAAAAGAAAGCTCATTCTGATCATAATTGGAGTCGGAACCATCCCTTTGGTCCTGGCCATGGCCATTTCTTATGTGCAGGGCAACAAATCCCTGACGCAAGTGATCGGTTCCAGTTTTCAGGCCCTGGCCTATGAAACATCCACAAAAATCGATTTGCTGATAGCAGGGGAACTTCGGAATCTCCATCGTTTGGCCCGGCACCCGACTCTGATTTTATCGGTCAAGGGGCAAAACCGATCGTTACAGGATTTATCCCAGAAAGAGATCACGGAATATATCAATGAGCAAACCGTGTTGTGGGAAGATTCGTCCCAGAAAATGCGCTCCCTGATCAACAATGGCGGCAGTCAAGCTCTCCAAAACTTTCTGGATGAAGACTCATTCGCCGATTCCACCGAAGCTCTGTACCTCACCGACGCGCAAGGCATTCTGGTGTCCAGCGCCAAGCATCATCCTGATATTTTGAACCGGGATTCGTCGGCGTGGGAAAAACTGTTGTCGGGAGAGAACAAAACCTATATCGCCGGCCCAAAATTCGATGAAAAAACCGAACTCTACTTGATGGAAATTGCCGTTCCAATATGGGGTTTTGATAAAAAACCGATCGGTGTTTTGCACCGCCTGTACTCGCCCAAATCGTTTTTCTCGGAATCCATTGAAAGGATTCTGTTTGGCGAGACCGGGCATGTGATGCTGATCAACTCCGAAGGCGTGGTGCTGGATTGCCCCATCCTGCCGACCGGACATCAACTGCCTGACCCGCAACTGGTGCGTGATGTGACCGGCCCCGAACCCAGCTGGGCCGAAACCCATGGAGACGGGCATGGCAGTGAGGATGTGTCGATCATCGGCTACTCGCCCGTGGAGCAAGTAAGTGAGATCACCCTGGCGTCCAGCGGCATACTTTTTTACACCTTCGCCTGGCAGGCTTCGGAAGAATTGTTCGCGCCCACTCAGAACCTGTTCCGCTGGGTGGCCGCCGCGGGCTTCGTGTCGATTCTTCTGATCGCCATCATGGGCTCCCTGGCCTCCGACAAGATCGTCCGCCCCATTCGCCAATTGCAGAGAGCCGCCGAATCGATCGGACGCGGCGAAGACGTGCAACCGCTGGTCATCAAAACCGATGATGAAATTGAGGCTTTGGCCGAAGAAATAAACACCATGAACTCGCTGATCCAAGCCACCTTAGGCGGGTTGGAACAGGAAGTGGAAGCCAAAACCCGGGAAGTCGTTTACCTCAAGAAATACACGGAAAGTATTCTGATGAGCGTTCCAGAAGTTATTTTAATTTTCGATCCGGACCAGAAGATCGAATACGCCAATTCTGCTTTTGAAAAACTCACCGGGACCGAACCGGATATCTATAAAGGGCAATCCCTGCAAAAAAGCGAGTGGAAATACAAAAAAGAATGGCAAATTCTGGGAAAGGATTTGTTGAGTTTCGTCTCGGGCGTCGATCCCAAGAACCCACCTACTGAGCCCAAGGCCCAGGTGAAACAGTTTGTGGCCAAAGACCCGCTGGCGCCCACAACCACCTCGCCCATGGACGCCCAGGCCAGCATCACTATGGGGCCGAATGTATTTGCTTACCAGTTTTTCAATGTGGTCATTGAGACGGAGGAGGATCGGCGCATCGGACTCATCATGAAAGACATCACCGAAGAAAAGAAACTACTCGACAAGTTGACTCAGGCAGACAAATTAGCTGGCTTGGGCACCTTGACCGCCGGGATCGCTCACGAAATGAACAATCCTCTGTATGCGATCCAGGGTTTCACCGAAGCCATTCTGGTGGAAAAGGATCCAACAAAAATCAAAGAATTCGCGGAACGGGTGCTCAGCCGGTCAAAACACATGGCCTCAATCATCCTAAACATGTCGGGTTACGCGCGCACCAATAAAGATGACGGATTTAAAGAAGTGGACGTGAATGCATGCATTGATGCGGCCACCGAGATGGCGGTACTGGACTCCTATTCCGATGACGTGGTCATGGAGAAAAATTACTCCAAGGTGCCGCCCATAAAAGCCAAACCGGAGGAGATCCAGCAGGTCTTCATGAACATCATCAGAAATGCCGTGCAAGCCATGGATGGCAAAGGCAAGATCACCATCAACTCCCAACAGGTCGACAAAGAGATCATCGTTAAAATATCAGATTCGGGTCCGGGCATTCCCCAGGAATATCTCACCAAAGTGTTTGATCCCTTCTTCACCACCAAAGAACAGGGTTCGGGCACCGGCCTGGGATTGAACATTGTTCACCGGGTGATTGAAAGTTATGGCGGCCGCGTTCAAATCGAATCCGCTCCGGGAAAAGGCGCCACCTTCATCATTGCCCTTCCCGTCGCCGAATAAAGGAATCCCGCGGCTGGTTCATTCCAGTGAGCCTAACTTTCGGGAGGGCTGGGTGCCAGGAGTTTTGCCCAATGGGCTTTTTCCCAATGCATGGCCTCACGGTAATGGCGGAATTCGCGTTCTTTGCGTTTGAAATCGCGGTGGTGGGTCTGCCACTGCCCGTTCCTCTTGACCGGCGGCAGGTAATCGTGGCACATCTCGTGGTAAATCGTCAGCTCCAGTACAGTGAGGGGCACAAAATCCTGTTTTAAACGCGGGTGGATGCGGATCAGCTTCTTGCGTGAGTCATAGGATCCAAAACGCAGGGACCGGCGATTTGCTGTTTTGACATTTTTCCCCCACTCAATCCTCACAGCCATTCCGCCATCGAAGTATTCCCGATTCAACCGGGCATACAAAGCCCTCAGGTCTTTTTCTGCCGCCGGCGTGCCGGCCAGGTCCTGCCGGACCTCATCACATGGATGGGCCGAATTTTTCTTGAGATGGGCCTGCACCAGAGACCGAAAATTTTCCGGAAGATTATTCTTTTGCAGAACTGATTTCAGAACCCGGCCTTCCAGCGAAGTCATCACCTCATTTTTTTCTTTTTCAAACAAGTCAAAGTAATTATCGTTGAACAACTCCAGCTTGACTTGGGTGGAATCCACATTCACCTGCCCCAAAAAATCAAAACTGTTTTTGCGGCAACA
>SMVS01000121.1 GCA_004357435.1 Nitrospina sp.
ACATACAATTCTTTCTCTTCCTTGACGATCCAGACACGCTGTTCCAGAACCCACTTCGAACTCACATCTCCCGTGGTGTAATCCTCAACTTTACCGGCCTTGAATTTGGGCGAAGGCTCGAACAAAACCCGGGGAAACAGCAATCGCAAGAAATACACCGAAGACAACCCTAGAGTGGCCATGAAACCAGCCCAGCCCGCTAATGAAAAAAAGTCGCGCCGCGACCAGATGGTGTCCTTGGGTTCTGCGGTTTTGGGACCTTTCTTGGGTGCTCCTGAAGGCGCTTTCGGTTTTTCCTGAACTTCACTCATAAAGTTTAATTATTGCAAAGGGTTAGGATAATTCATTACCATGCATTCAGGCTCATTATGAGAGTCCTCACAAGCTAACAGAGGATGGTTTTTAGCACAATTAACATATCGAAGTCAAGACCAAGATATTTATGGAAATGGTTGATTTATCGCCGACCAGACCCAGCCCGGACGCAGGCTTGAGCGGCCTTCTGAACGCCCTCGGTGCCGGCTCCCCAGCCGGGTGAAATTTGAGCCAACGCACTGGCTGGATTGCCCTTTCTCATGGCCACCAAAACCAGGGCCAACAGCTCTGACGCCCGCGGGCCTAAAAACTGAGCGCCAATAATTTTCTTGGATTCCCGGTCGGCCACGATCTTAAAAAAGCCTGCCACGTCGCCATGAATGAGGGCATGGTCGAGGGATGAAAGATCGGCCCGGCCCGCCACCGCCCGAAATCCCTTGTGATGCGCTTCGCTCTCTAAACATCCTACACTGGCTATCTCAGGAGTGGTCAACACTCTGAAGGGAATTTGGTCGCGGTCGAGGATTTTGCTCGCGCCGGCGGCATTGCCACCCGCTACCTTGCCTTCTGCTTCCGAAACATCCGGGCAAGGTTTGCGGCCGGTGACACTGCCTGCCGCGTAAACTCCCTTCAGCGACGTTGCCATTTCTTCATTGACCCATATTTCCTGATTCTGGCCCATTTCAATGCCAAGCCCCGGTGCCACCGCGTCGTTGGTATTTCCCAGCCGCTCACCGACCATCACCATTTTCTCCACAGAGAATTTTACGCCGCCATCCAGCGTGATGTCTATCTTGGATTCATCCATAAAAGTGGAAATGATCTTTTTGTTCAGGAGTGTCTTGATCTTCTGTTTTTTAAACGACTGTTCCAGAGCCTCAATCATTTCTGGATCCTGATCGGGAATCAGCCGGGGCTTTTCTTCCACTAAAAATACTTTAGCCCCCAAACGATTGAACAGTTCGGCCAACTCTAAACCCATGGGACTGCCCCCCACAATGAGCAGACTTTCAGGGATTTTTTGAAGAAGTGAAAAATCATCAGCTGGCAACACCCGGATCCCGTCAAAGGGAATGGTGACAATTGGCTTGGGGAGTGATCCGGTGGCCAACACTATTCGGTCACCTTTAATCATCTCATCGGTATCGTCAGACACCACACGCACTTGCCCCGGTCCCACGAGGGTGCCCAGACCTTTGACAACGGCAACCTCAATTTCCTTTAAAAGGCTTAACCGGTTTTCGGAGGCTTGCTTGGCGGTCGCTTGAAAATCCGCAATCAATGCAGGAAAATCAACGGGGGGGTGGTCGGTGGCTTTTCCCTGGCGGGATAAGATCCATCGCAAAAGCAACAGGCCCCGCTGAATACAAGGCCCACCGATTTGATCTTTTTCGATCAAACACACCTTGGCGCCTTTTTCCGCGGCCCCGCAAGCCGCGGCAAATCCGGCAACGCCACCCCCTATTACCACTGCATCATACGTATCCATTCACACCATCCCAAGCTGAGAGAAAATTTCAATTCATTACAGCACAGTCGACCGAGGCCCCCTAATAGAATCTAAATTTTTGAATGCGGGAGCGCTCACAGTACGGTGACTATGGCCACCACAACGAGCAGAACCAATCCTATCGAAGCTAAAACAGCATGAAGGGTTACATTGAGCCTCCGGCTCAGGGGAACCACCGTTAAAAAATACAAAAACACCAGATAATTAAATCCGGAATTCTCCAGCATCCGATCGGTCACCCAGAGAAAACTGCCAAAAGAGACCAGGACCGCCAAATAAACATACCGGTGCATGGGGTAGCGTTTCCCCCGAACATCGGAGGGCAACATGCTGACCCCAACCATGATGTTGGTGATGACGATGAGAATTGTGGCGAGGATGGTGATGAAGCTGGGATGGGTGAAGACTTCGCCTAGAGTTGTGGGATGCATGAGAAAATAGATGGCTGAAGAATGGGCGGACCGGAATGGCGCAACTCAACAGAAAAAGTTTGAACCCAAAACAGGAACGCCATCAACCATGAGCCAGTCGCTTTTCTGGCGAAGAGTGCCGATGGGGAGAGTCGAACTCCCACGGATTGCTCCATACGCCCCTCAAGCGCACGTGTCTACCAGTTCCACCACATCGGCATGGTTGTTTGATCAGTCTTGTTTCGCAGGTGGGTCCTGAGACGGGTTTGATTGCGTGGTTTCTTCAATTTCATCGATCACCGATCCCTGATCTCCTTTGTTGGAGATGGTAGCCAAGCTGAACGAGGTGATCATGAAAATGATCGCCGCGCCGGTGGTGAGTTTGGTGAGGAAACTCCCGGCACCACTGCTTCCAAACATTGTTTGACTGGAACCGGCTCCACCAAAAGCGGCTCCCATACTGGCTCCTTTGCCAGATTGCAAAAGGACGACCAGAATCAGAAAAATAGCCACAGAAATATGAAAAACGGTAATCAAGGTGTGCATCAAAAATCTCCTAAAATTCTTTACGTGACGCTGGTGATAATATCATAAAAAGAATCGGCATCCAAACTGGCTCCTCCCACGAGAGCGCCGTCGATGTCCGGTTCCAGCGAGAGGTTTTGAAAATTTTCAGAAGTCACACTGCCGCCATAAATTATCCTGGTGGACTCCGCAAATTCCGAACCATATTTTTTTTCCAGCTCGCTCCGAATGAATCGATGGACTTCCTGAGCCTGATGGGGAGTGGCGTTTTTCCCGGTGCCAATGGCCCACACCGGTTCATAGGCAATGACCAGAGACGCTAATAACCCCACATCCAAATTTCGCAATCCCAGTTCCATCTGACCGCGCACCACATCCTGGGTTTTTCCGCCCGCTCGCTGGGATGCGGTCTCCCCCAGGCAAAATATGACCTTCAACCCATTTTCCAAAGCTACTTTGATTTTTTGGCAAATGACACCATTGGTTTCGTCATAAAGACTCCTGCGCTCGGAATGCCCCAGAATGACCCACTGGCACCCCGCATCCATGAGCATAGCCGCAGAAATTTCTCCGGTGAAGGCGCCTTCAGGATTCTGAGACATATTCTGCGCGGCTAACAAAATGGAGGTCCCGCTCAATAATTTGCCGGCCGCGCTCAGTGCCGTGAAGGGCGGCGCCACCACCACCTCCGCGGGTGAGGCGGCTCCAACTTTGCCCGCCAAGAGGCTGAGCAACTCTAAAGTTTCCGGAATGGATTTGTGCATTTTCCAGTTTCCGGCAATCAGAATTTTCCTCATAAATAACTTTAAGAAATTGTATTTAAAGCCCTATTTTTATTATATATTTCAACATATCTTTAGTGCGTACCGAGTACCCCCATTCGTTATCGTACCAAGCCAGTACCTTGACCAGTGTTTTGCCAATGACTTTCGTGGAAGGCCCATCCACGATGGCTGAATCTTCCGAGCCATTAAAATCGATGGACACCAGTGGAATTTTCTCTAACCGCAATATACCTTTAAGCTCGTTTTTCTCCGCTTCTTGAAAAATTTGATTCACTTCCTCAGGGGTAGTTTCTTTGTCTACATCCACCACGAGATCGATCAGGGAAACATTGGGAGTGGGAACCCGAATGGCCATGCCATCCAATTTCCCCCGCAATTCCGGCAACACCAGGGAAACTGCTTGAGCCGCTCCGGTCGTGGTGGGGATCATCGACAATCCTGCGGCGCGGGCCCGTCGCAAGTCCTTATGCGGTAAATCCAGTATTTTCTGGTCGTTGGTGTAAGAGTGGATGGTAGTCATCAAGCCTTTTTTTATGCCCAGTTTCTGATGCAGTACCATGGCCACCGGGGCCAGGCAATTGGTGGTGCAAGAAGCATTGGAAACAATATCATGCTCCTTGGGATCATAGCTTTCCTCATTCACGCCTAGCACCAAAGTGACATCGGGGTCGGTAGCGGGCGCCGAAATAATTACTTTTTTAGCCCCAGCCCGCAAATGTTTTGAGGCATCCGGCCGTTTGGTGAATAAGCCGGTGGACTCAATCACTACCTCGACACCCAGGGATTTCCAGGGAAGCTCTTCCGGGTTTCGGTAAGAAAGGATCTGGATGGTTTTTCCATCTATGATCAGTCCATCCTCTTTGGCCTCAACCTGAGAGGGATTGATCCCTTGAATAGAATCGTATTTATATAAATGGGCCAGTGTCGGGGCATCGGTCAGATCGTTAATGGCAACCACTTCCACATCCGCACATTCGGGATCTCTCAAAATACATTTCAGCACATTCCTGCCGATTCTTCCGAAACCATTGATCGCCACTTTGGTGGTCATTGAACATCCTCCAGTTGTTGCATGAATTTTTTAGAAATTAAAAAAGAAGGGAGAAAATTATGCAAGAATTGAAATGCCAAGTCAATAAAACCCCGGCGACTCTAAAATCAGTTCGCGACGGACCGTGCCCCCTGCGCTATTGATTTCAGCATTTCCCGAACCGCATTTCCCATTCCATTGTATATGGACTGCGCCACCAGACTGTGACCGATATTCAGCTCTTCGATTTCCGGTATGGCGGCAATGGCCTCAACATTCTGGATGTTGAGGCCATGACCGGCGAAAACCCGCAAACCCAGCGCCGCGGCCTGGCGGGCTCCCACCCTGATTTTTGCCAGTTCAGTTTGGACATCACCGGGGTCCTTCAATTCCGTATAGAGACCGGTATTGATCTCGATGCTGTCGGCCCCTATCGAGTGAGAAGCTTCAATCTGTTTGGCATCGGCATCGACAAATAAACTGAACAGGATTCCGTGCGCGACCAGCCGCTCTTTGATTTTCAACAATCGGTCTTTTTGTGAGCAGACATCGAGCCCGCCTTCCGTAGTCAGCTCCTGTCTTTTTTCAGGCACCAGCGAAACCTGGTAGGGTCTCAAGCGGCTGGCTATTTCGACCATTTCATCAACAGCGGCCATTTCCAGATTGAGCACGGTTTGAATCTGATCTTTGATCCGCACAACATCGTGATCCTGAATATGCCGACGGTCCTCCCGGAGATGAACCGTGATGCCATCAGCCCCGGCCTGTTCTGCCAGCAGAGCCGCTTTTAAAGGATCGGGTTCCAATGTCTTGCGCGCTTCACGCACGGTGGCGACATGATCGACATTGACAAACAACCGCATAATCTCATTCCTTTACAAATGGACGCAGGGCCTGCATGGCTTTAACCACCCGCACTGTTTCTTTGACATCGTGAACACGGAGAATGGCGGCTCCCCGGGTGACTCCGACAGCGGCCATGGCCAAAGAACCTTCCAGCCTTTCATCCACCGGCAGGTCCAGAATTTCGCCCAAAAACGATTTGCGGGAAACGCCCAGCATGATGGGCTTGCCGAGGCATAGTAACCCATCCAGCCCGGCGATCAATTCCAGATTGTTTTCGAGGGTTTTGCCAAACCCAATTCCAGGATCGACGATTATGCGTTCAGGAAGAATTCCTGCGTCTTCCGCCGTTTGAATGGCCTTCCCAAGAAAATCCCTCACCTCTCCCAAACAGTCATCGTAATGGATGCCCACCTGCATGGTCGCCGGGGTACCCCGCATGTGCATGATGACCACTCCAGCCGAGTACCGCGCAATGAGTGGCGCCATACTGGGTTCTCTCAGGCCGCCGATATCATTGATCAGGCTCACCCCAAGATCCAGCATCCGTTCCGCCACCTCCGGCTTATAGGTATCCACAGAGACCGGGACCGCGAAGCGCTCACACAACTGCCGAATCACCGGAACCAGCAGTTGAATCTCCTCCTGCACGGCGATGGCCTGCGATCCGGGGCGGGTCGACTCGGCACCCACATCCAACAACTCGGCCCCCTCTGCTATCATTTTTTCAGCCAGCCGCATGGCTTGCATCGCCGATGCTGAAGATTGGTAAAAAGAATCTGGAGAGAGATTCAGGATCCCCATCACCTTCGGATTTGACCCGGAAATATCACATGAGAATGGTGGCGACATGGCTGGGATTTAATAAAAGAAAAGCTCCATTTCGGGTTAAGGCGCCCAAAATGGAGCTTCAAAAATTCTTAATGCATTCAACCTCGAAATCTTCAGTTTATGCCGGTGATGGGTCGGGCATTCCACCCAGAATTCCATCAGACCCCCCCACGCTGTCATCTTTCTTTTTACTTTTTTTATCTGACTGGGGGATTTCATCTTTAGAAACTTCTTCCATTTTATCTCCGGGGCCCTCATCGTCGGACTGCTTGCCCTCCAACAGTTCGGTGATTTCCTTCAAATCAAGAGTTTCATGTTCCAACAGGGCTAAAGCCAGTTTTTCCAGTTTATCCCGGTTATCCGTCAGGACTTCCATCGCCACGTTGTAACCGCCCATGACCAGAGCTTTGACTTCGAGATCGATCAGTTTAGCGGTTTCATCACTGAAGGTTTTCTGATTGGAAAAATCCTTTCCAAGGAAAACCTGTTCCTCTTTGCTGCCGTACGACAGCGGGCCCATTTTTTCACTCATGCCCCACTCACACACCATCTTGCGTGCGGTTTCGGTGGCGACCTCGATATCGTTGCCCGCTCCCGTGGTCATTTCTCCCAGGCAAATTTCCTCCGAGACCCGCCCTCCCATCATGATGGACAGCCGATTAACGAGATAACCTCGTGGGTAAGTGTGTTTTTCATCCACCGGCAATTGCATGGTGACTCCCAGGGCTTGTCCTCGAGGGATAATGGTCACTTTATGAAGCGGATCGGTATCCGGCAACAGGTAAGCCACCAGGGCATGACCCGCCTCATGATAGGCCGTGATTTTTTTCTCTTTTTCAGTGATCACCATACTGCGACGTTCCACACCCATTAGAACTTTGTCCTTGGCATCTTCAAAGTCCTCCTTATCGACGGCTTTCTTCTCTCTCCGGGCCGCCAGCAACGCGGCTTCATTGACCAGGTTGGCCAAATCCGCTCCGGTGAAACCGGGGGTGCCACGGGCCACCACTTTCAAATCCACATCATCAGTGAGCGGAACTTTAGAGGTGTGAACCTTAAGGATACCTTCTCGACCTTTAATATCGGGCCTGCCAACCACCACTTGACGATCAAATCGACCCGGCCGCAATAAGGCTGGGTCCAAAACATCGGGACGGTTGGTGGCGGCTATGAGAATAACGCCTTCATTATTCTCGAAACCATCCATCTCAACTAAAAGTTGGTTCAGAGTCTGCTCGCGTTCATCGTGGCCGCCACCCAGCCCGGCGCCACGATGCCGGCCTACAGCGTCTATTTCGTCCACAAAAATAATACAGGGACTGTTCTTTTTACCTTGCTCAAACAAGTCGCGAACCCGCGAGGCTCCCACCCCAACAAACATTTCAACAAAATCGGAACCACTGATACAAAAAAATGGCACACTGGCTTCGCCCGCAATGGCGCGGGCAAGGAGGGTTTTACCGGTACCCGGAGGACCAATCAAAAGCACTCCCTTCGGAATTTTTCCGCCCAACTGGCTGAACTTCTGCGGTTCTTTTAGGAATTCAATTATTTCATGCAATTCCTCCTTGGCTTCATCCACACCCGCAACATCTTTGAATGTCGTTTTGATTTTACTGTCATCTATCAATCGGGCTTTACTCTTCCCAAAAGATAAGGCCTTGCCGCCTCCCGCTTGCATTTGGCGCATGAAGAAAATCCATATCCCCAAGAGTAACAACATGGGGAACCAGGAGATAAGAATACTCATATACCAACTGGTCTGTTCCGGTGGGACCACCTCCATCCGCACACCATTTTCGCGTAATAAAGTGATCAATGTTGGATCCTTGGATGGCGCGTAGGTTTCGAATGATTGGCCATCCGTGTATTTGCCCGAAATATTGTCACCTTGAATCACCACCTCGGAAACCTTACCGGTTTCCACTTGGGTCATGAAATCACTGAAAACAACTTTGGATTGAGAAACCGTGGGTTGGTTGATTACATTGACTAAGGTGATCAGGATAATTCCAATGACCAGCCATAACGCGAGATTTTTATAAAATTGGTTCAAGACCTTCTCCTTTTTTCGATAATCAGGCAAAACCCTACACGCATTGATTTTAGCATATTTTATATAAAATAAAGCCGGTTTCTTTAAGGCCTGTTCATTTAGCAACAGGGTAGGTTAAGCCTTCAATTATCAATACCCTCTTGGTCTCGGAGGTCACCCTGTAGGAATGAGATATTCGCAATCCATAAACCCAGATAATATCGCCTGTGATCGTTGTCAAGATTGGGATATGGATTCTTTGCTCTTGAGGAATTTTCTCGTCGATTAAAAATTTTTTTAATTTTTTGGTTCCCTGCATTCCCAAGGGCAGAAATCGATCCCCAGGTTGAAAATACCGCACCCTGATCTGATCGCCCGTTTGATCAAAATCGAACGTTGCCTTCACCGGACCTTCCACTGAAAAATCCAAGGCAACTTGTCCTGTCACTTGCGTTTTAAAAGTGATTTGGGAACTCCGCATGAAAGATTCCCCGGGGATTTTCAACTCAAGATCTTCCCGCTTTATTGGCTCGCCCCCTTTAACATCCAGAATCTTATAAAACCATACTTTGTCCCGGTCACACTGAGCTTCCATATCGTCCGGAAGAGAGATGCGTTTATCGGGTTTGGGTTGCAAAAACAGTTGGGTCACCTCCTGAACATGGGCGGCAGTGACTTTTCGCAAATCCCCTTTAATCTTTTGAATAGCGATTCGAATCACCCGGTTTCGAAGGGCCGGCGATTGGCTGGATAAGGCGGCCCTCTCCAGGCCAAGTTTATCCCTGCCCATGGACCGGGACGAAACCCGGTCAAAACACTCCATAGCAAGTTTGTTGAGGAACCGGTCCTCATCAAGAAGAATGGACGCTGATTGCAAAATGTTTTGCCGGATATTTTTGTTGTACTCTTTTTCCAGATG
>SMVS01000122.1 GCA_004357435.1 Nitrospina sp.
CTTCGTCGGCTCCCACTATCCAAGCTCCTATAAGGAAAAGACCTTCGCATAAGCGGGGGTTTTGTAGTTGCTCGATTAATCGAGCCCAGTCTTATGCTGGAGCCAAAAGGAAAAGTACCCCAAGGAACATCCCCCCTTCGGAGAAGGGGGAGCAACACCAGTCTCCCCTTGGAGAATCGAGGCTGATTCAAAGTTTTGCGGTTATGCAAAGGTCTCTTAACGGAAAATTGTTCAGCGGCGCGAACAAAGATCCGCCCAATGGCTTTGAGTGCCCACCTGACAAGAGCGTTCAAAGCCTTGACAAAGATCCGCTCAATGGGTTTTGAGTGCTTACCTGACGAAAGAGCGGTCAGAGGCGTGAACAAAGATCTTTGGAGTGGGTTTTAGTGTCCACCTGGTCGATGGCCTCTAAAATTTTCCCGTCCTCGCCGATCACATAAGTGATGCGAGCGGCATACCCATCGTCCTTGCTTTGAATCGCGTGATAGGCCAGGGATATTTCTCGGCCCACATCACACAGCAGGGGAAACGTAAATTCAAACTTTTCGGCGAAAGCTTTATTATCCGCTTCGTTGTCCAGGCTGACGCCATAAATTTTCGTATTTTTGCCTTCAAACTGTTTATGGTCGTCCCGAAAACCCTTACCCTCCAAGGTGCACCCGGGGGTGTCCGCCTTGGGATAAAACCAGAGCACCACTTTATTACCGCGCAGGTCCTTCAAGCTCACCCGGTTTCCGTTATGATCGTTGACAAGAAAATCCGGGGCTTCTGATCCGACTTTCAACATGGGGTTCCTCCAAAATTTGCGAATGATTGTGCTGGTAGCGTAACGTAAAAGCGAATTTTTGAACATGCCCTTTAGATGCACGAAACGCCTGAAGGAAGTAAAAAATTTTCAGGGCTCTGGGGGACCGTCCTGATTTTTTTTTCCGTCAGGATCGTCTTTAAATTTTCTTCGCAAAAATCCGGTGAGGTCGACTCCGTAATAGCGCAGGGCCGCCAGCACCAAAGCGGCGGCGGCGGCCTCATCCAGATTGCCGACGATGGGGATATTGTCCGGTATGAGTTCGATGATACCGGCAGTGGGATTGAGGATATAAACCAGACCGATCAAGCCCGCCAGCGCGACCAGTATATTTTTAATCATGGTTGAAACCGGTTTTATTGTGTTGTGGGATCCGGTTCGAGGAGGACAGCGATTTTTTCCCCGAGCGCCAAATCATCCCTGCAAGTGATTTTAATGTTCCATTCCGAGCCCGCAATTATTTTAACTGGCCTGCCGAGGTATTCCACCAGCGAACCCTCGTCGGTTCCATAATAGTTGTCGCGAGTGGCTTTCTCAAAAGCTTCGCACAGCAGGTCGTACTGGAACGCCTGCGGAGTTTGCATCCGCCACAGGTTTTCCCGATCCACCGAACCTTGCACCCAGCCATCGGCAGTGCTTTTCTTAACCGTATCCCGTATGGGAATCGCGGTGACGGCGGCGCCGAATTGACGGGCCGCTGAAATCGATTCTTTGATGATCGCCGGAGACACAAAAGGGCGCACGCCATCGTGAACGATCACGATATCGGTGTCTTTATCGAGGGCGCGCAAACCCATCGCCACCGAGTCCTGCCGTTCGGCGCCGCCCGCAATCACCTGTTGAACAATCCCGGAAGTCCATTGCCGGCGAGTGACAGCCAACTCCTTTTCAGGGACCACCAGAGTCACGGCATCCACGCAGGACTCAAAAACGGCAAGCGTGTGGTGCAGAATGGGTTTGCCCTGAAGCAGAAGAAATTGTTTGGGAATGTCGCCTCCCATTCGGAGGCCTTGCCCGGCGGCGGGAATGATCGCTGAAACTTTCATGATGCGGGCCTGTTCCAAAAAAAATATTCAACCATTGCCGTTCACTATAAGACGATCTCCAGAGCTTCAGCAAGGGTTTTTACAAATGCGAGTTCCATTTTAATTTTGCCGAGGGTCTTCGATTTTTTTGCGGTATGGGGAACCACACAACGCTGGAAACCCAGCTTGGCGGCTTCCATGAGGCGGGGTTCCAACTGCAAAACCGAACGCACTTCACCGGTCAATCCAATTTCTCCGATCATCACCGTCTGCGGGTCCATCGGCCGGTTCTGAAAACTGCTGGCGATCGCGGTGGCCACCCCCAGGTCCATGGCCGGCTCGGTGACTTTCAGTCCGCCCGCGAGATTCACAAAAATATCCTCTCCCTGCAGGCTCATGTCCAGCCGTTTTTCCATGATGGCGACCAGCAGAGTCACGCGGTTGTGGTCCAGCCCGGTGGCCATGCGGCGCGGCATGCCAAGGGTGGTGGAGGCCGTCACCAGGGCCTGCACCTCGACCAGTAGCGGGCGGGTGCCTTCCAGAGTGGCCGCGATGGCGGAACCGGTGGTGTCGGCGGGGCGTTCCGAAAGAAAAATTTCCGAAGGATTCTCCACCGGAATCAAGCCCTCCGGAGTCATTTCAAAAACTCCCATTTCCGGAGTGGGGCCGAAACGGTTTTTGATGGTCCTCAGAATACGGTAGGCATGCGACCGCTCGCCTTCAAAATACACCACGGTATCGACAATGTGCTCCAGCGACTTGGGACCCGCAATGGCTCCATCCTTAGTGATGTGACCAATCAAAAACACTGGCAGTGACCGGCGCTTGCATTCCTGAAAAATCTTGAAGGCCACTTCCCGAACCTGGCCGATGCTTCCCGGAGCAGACTGTAAATCCTCGGTAAAAAAAGTCTGGATCGAATCCAGGACCAGGACTTCGGGCTGAATTTTTTCCAGCAAACCGAGAACGTTCTCAATGCAGATTTCCGAACAGATCAGCAATCGTTCGGACAGGCAATGGAGCCGTTCGGCACGTAGTTTGATCTGTTCTGGAGACTCTTCGCCGGAAACGTAAAGCACCCGGTTGCCGGCTTCCGCCATCGCCCACATACTTTGCAACATCAAGGTGGACTTGCCGATACCGGGGTCACCACCCAGTAGCGTGAGCGAACCCGGAACCAGTCCGCCTCCCAGGGTGCGGTCAAATTCTAAAATGCCGGTACTCACCCGGTCCACCTGACTCCGGGTTATTTGGGTGACGGCCTGCACGGATGGGTCCGCGGAATTGGCGCGTGAGTTGCGATTGCCGGCGGTCTTGCCGCCCCCCCGGGAATGCCGCGTGACTTCCTCCGTCAGCGTGTTCCACCCCTGGCACTCGGGACATTTGCCCAGCCATTTTGGGGCCCGATGCCCGCAAGTCTGGCAAACAAATTCGGAAACAGGTTTGGCCATGGATGACAGTCCTGTGGTGCATCATGTTGAAAGGAGATCCGGGAAGGAGAGCCTTCCACACAAACGACTTCCCTCTAATTTTCACCCGCCGGGCAAAGCGTTGCCGGTTCGCAAAGCCCGCATTTTATTTTTTCCCAGAAGATGATTTCTGCCGGGCCGCGGGTTTACCCAATGATTTTAAAATACTATCATTTCGCGATATATTGACGTTGGCTTTTCTACGCAAATCTCCGATGCCATTCTTGATTTCCTTCTGCGATACCTGAAGAGCTTTTATTTTTCCCGCCGACCGGACCATGTTTTGACTGATCTTCTCTTGCGAAGCCAGAATCAGCTGGAATTGGTCCTGTTCGGCGGCAATGCTTTTTAGAATCGTGATCAACTTGGATATTTTTTCGTTGGTCAGGTTATTCTCGGTGCGGCCCGCGTCTATTTTTAGTAAAGATTGCTCGACCTTTTTACCCACCTCCGCGGAATTGGCCAACATGGCTTTGGTGGTGTCGATCAGTTTATTGAATTTTTCATGGGTCTGCTGATTGAGCACCTGCATCTTGATGACCTTCTCCTGCATGGAGTTCACCGTATTATTGGAGGACATATTCTGCCCCTGCAGGGTTTTGAGACCCTCGGCTAATTTATTCATCTTGGTATCGATCACCAGAAGGTTTTCCCGCGTCAGATCGGTACTTTGTACGACCTTATCGGTTTTCGCGACCAAATCTTTCTGCCCCTTGCTGATTTCTCCCATCCGGGTGTCTACAATCACCTTGAGCGTCGTGATGGTTTTTCGTGTCACGTTGATATTTTCGTTGGTTTTCTTCTGACCCGCCAGAACCCCATCCACCTTGCCGCGGATGGCTTGCTGTTCCTTCAAGCTTTTACCCATGAGGTCGATCATCTGGTTATTTTTTGCGACCACCACCTTTTGATTTGCCCCCAGGGTGGAGAACCCGGCTTTATTCTCTGTGTTGCCCGATTGAACGGCGGTGAGCGTAGCGGTCAACGTCTGGCCGTTTTTGATGGCCAACTGGCCGAGATCAGAAAGCGTCTCGACGTTCTGGTTGGTTCTTTCATTTTGAGTTTGCAGGTGCTTTTTTATCACCCTCAGATCCTGGACCAAGCCGACGCCAAATTTGCTCTGCTGAGCGGCGGCCTCCTTCTTGAATCGAGTCAGCTCCATTTTAAGAGTTCCAAATTCCAGGCCCTGTTCCTTAATTTGCTTTTGCAGGAGAGCTGTCAACGCCCCGTCGCCAGCGGAAATTTGTTTTTTAATTTTTGTTTCGAGATTGGCGATTTTGCCATCGACGGCGCGGATTTTGCGGATGAAATCCACATGATTTTTTTCGATCGCTCCCTGGAGTGCGGGCAAAAGGGCTTTCAGCCCTTCGATCTGCTGTGATAAATCCGCCTGGGTGCTCATGATTCTTTTCATGCCCGGGATTACCGTTTCAACGATCCGTGTATTCAATTTTCTCAATTCCTTTACTTCAGAATCTTGCTTGCTTTTACCAAACAATTGCGCAGAACCATTGGTCGCAAACAGACCCATCAGGAATAGTGACGCTATAAATATGATGACGGATTTAGCTTTCATACACCATCTCGGTTGAGGTTCGATTAAAAAAAGAGTCCGGGGTGAAGGCGGTTAGCACGGGGAGCCACGCTCGATGAATGAAGTTCGGCGGAAAAACGAAATTGACCGCAACCCATCGCGCTGGTTGCGGTCAATTCCAACATGGAACTATTGAATCAGATTATGGAGAACGATCATTCTATGACCATAAAATGCGACCGGCGGTTTTGAAGCCAACAATCATCATTATTGTCAAAACAAAAAGGTTTTTCCTCTCCGTA
>SMVS01000123.1 GCA_004357435.1 Nitrospina sp.
GCGCTTCCGCCGCCGGGTCCGGCGATGCCGGTCACTGCCAGCCCATAATCAGACCCTGAGCTTTTTCGCATGCCCTCTGCCATGGCGAGCGCCACCTCACGACTCACCGCGCCATGATTTTTGATCAAGCTCGAGGGGACTCCCAACCGTCTTTCCTTGGCCAGATTGCTGTAAGGCACAGCTGACTCCAGTAAATACTCAGAACTTCCGGCAATATTGGTCAGGCGATGACTGATCAAGCCACCGGTGCAGGACTCCGCCACGGACAGGGTGAGATGCCGCTCCCGAAGAATCTGCCCGATCAATTCTTCCAGGGTTTCATGATCCACCCCAGCCACATGAGACCCAATTTTTTTTCGAAGATACGCCTCCGCATAATTCAGGTTGGCTGAGTGGTCTTTCAAACCGCGTGCGGTCAGGCGCAGACGCACCCCCAGATGCGATGGCAACGAAGCCATCTGGACCCAGGCCTCGAGGGGAGCCACCGGACCGATTTGCTCCCACAAAGCCGATTCGGAAATACCGGTGGTGTGGAGAATTCTATGCGATACTTTGCCTTTTCCCGCCGGTTCCAGATCCGGAACGATGTATTTATCCACCAGGTATTCCAGTTCCAGAGGAACTCCAGGGAGAGCGTATACTCTTTGCTTGCCATTTTTGAACAACAGTCCAGGAGCCGTGCCTTTTTCGTTATGCAAGATAGTGGCATTGTCCGGTACCTCCGCTTGACTCAACGACATTTCGGGAACAGCCATGCCGCGGGATCCAAAAATTTTTTCAATGTTTTTTTCGACGGTTTCATTTTTAACAAGTTTCGATCCAAAAAACCGGACCAGCACCGCTTTCGTGATGTCATCATGGGTGGGGCCCAGACCTCCGGTCAGGACGACCACATCGACACGGGCCAGAGCTTCGTGGAGCGCCTGAGTTATCTGGTCCGCATCATCGCCCACCGTGCAGGATCGGGAAAGATACACTCCGACGGCACTCAACCGGCGGCTGATCCTGCCCAAATTGCTGTCCGCGATCAAGCCGGTGATGAGTTCGTTGCCTATGGCGATGACTTCGAGCACGCTCCAATCTCCTTTTTTCATGGACCCTCCTGAACCTATCCTATAAGCTTGATTGGATCATAACCCTCCCAAAAAAACAAATGAATGAATCACATGATAATTTGAAACTGTCTGAAAACAGCACGCGCACTTTTCACCTGGATTTATTGCGTGGCATGTTTCGCGGCGTTCTCACTTCCGGAACGCAAACCTTCGGACTGTTCATCGCCATTCGCTATTTTAATGCGAACGATATTTGCAAATCCCTTATCGGAGCCGCGCCCTTTATTGGCATGCTATTGTCCCTCCTCTTGGTGTATTACGCGTCGCGAACCCAGTGGAAAAATTCCACTTGGGGAGGACTGTCGGCCGCCGTCTGCGGCGTTTTTCTACTCACCGCCGCGTTCACCACCTCTCTTTGGTCGTACACCGTGGCCGTGGTTCTAGGATTTGCCTTTTTGACGGCCCTGTTGCCGTTCCTCACCGCCATTTATCACGACAATTACCCGGCAAACCGGCGGGGCGCCTTTTATTCACGAGCGGTTATTGTGACGGTGGTGGTTTCCGCGTGCTCTGGATTTCTCGGATCCTCATGGCTGGATCAGGACCTGCGCAATTACCAATGGATTTTGATCTTTTTAGGTTTAGCTGGATTGGGCAAGGCTTACGCCATTTATTTGATGCCCTCGCAAAAAATGGAGGACAGTGACTACGCGCACCCTCTGGGAAACTTTAGACTGATTTTTGAGGATCGATCTTTTGGTTATATCCTGCTAACCTGGTTCATCATGGGCTTCGCCAATTTATGGGTCCTGCCCTTGCGGGTCGATTACCTGACCTCCAGTGTTTACGGTATCGAAGGTTCGGCCTTGTTTGTGGCCACCATCATCACCATTATTCCAGACAGCATGCGGGCCCTTTCATTGCCCTTTCTCGCCAAACTGTTCGACGAAATTAATTTTATTGTTCTCCGCATGTTTTTAAACGTCACCTTTGCGGTCGGAATCGGCCTGTTTTTTCTCACCCGCGAACCCTGGGTGATCGCTTTGGGCTCGGCGCTCATCGGCATCGCTTTTGGCGGCGGCACCATCGCCTGGAACCTGTGGGTCACCAAATACGCGCCTCCCGGCAAAGTCGCGGCTTACATGTCCGTGCATGTCGGCCTCACCGGAATTCGTGGGACCCTCGGCCCGATGGTGGGTTTCTGGGCAGTGAGCCATATCGGCCCCACCAACATCGGCCTGGTGTCCTTCGCCATGATGATCCTGGCCACGGTGATGCTGGTGCCGGAAATCAAGCACGGGAAAGGGCGAAACACTAGCGGGTCCACGCATTGAACCGCAGGCATTGCTTGATCTAATCCCGTAAAATTGTTATAAAAAAGACAATTGAGAAATTTTCATCATCCTATTCCGGCGGGGCTCAACCGTCTCATCCATTCAAACTGGGAGCAAGCCATTGGCTACAAAAAAACAATCCAAACGACCCTTGGTGGGCATTGTCATGGGCAGTGATTCGGATCACCCCATCATGGCAGAAGCCGCCAAAGTTTTAGAAGATTTTGGCGTGCCCCACGAAGTCCTGGTGGCATCGGCCCACCGTTCCCCAGCCAGAACCCAAAAATACGTGCGGCAGGCAGGGAAACGGGGAATTCAGGTTTTGATCGCCGGTGCCGGCGGTGCCGCTCACTTGGCGGGAGTCATCGCGGCCGAAACTATTTCACCTGTTATCGGGGTTCCCATCGATTCCTCCGCACTCAAAGGATTGGATTCCCTGTTGTCGACGGCCCAGATGCCAGGCGGAATTCCTGTGGCCACCATGGCCATCGGCAAGGCCGGAGCCAAAAACGCCGGCCTGCTCGCCGTGCAAATATTAGCTATCAGAAATTCAGCGCTGTCCAAAAAACTCCAGCAATTCAAAAAAGACCAAGCCAGTGCCGTGGAGAAAAAAAGTCGGAAGGTTGAAAAACAGCATGGCAAAATTACTTCATCTTGACGCGACAGATTGTTCTTCGCTACCCCTCATCAAGAAAACTTTGGCGAGGGGAGGACTCATCGGCTTCCCCACCGACACTTTTTACGGTATCGGGGCTGATCCCTTCAATCCCGAGGCGGTGGCAAAAATTTTCAAAATTAAAAACCGTCCCACCGGCAAACCCATCCTGGTGTTGGTGAGTTCCCTTCAGCAATTGAGTTTATTGACCCAAAAAATAAGCCCCCTGGCACAAACCGCTATCGACGCGTTTTGGCCGGGGCCGCTGACCCTGCTGTTCGAAGCCCTGCCGGACCTACCCCAAGCCTTGACGGGCGGGACCGGAAAAATTGGAGTCCGGTTGCCATCCCACACGTTCACCCAAAAACTGATTGACGGCATCGGGCATCCGCTAACAGCCTCCAGCGCAAATTTAAGCGGTGGAAACAATCCTGAGACTGCGCAGGAAGTTGAGCAGTCGCTGGGATCAGATCTAGACTTGATCCTGGATGGCGGCAAGACAAAGGGCCAGCAACCTTCAACTGTTTTGGATTCGACTGATTCTCCACCGCGAATAGTTCGGGAAGGCGCGGTGCCGCGAGCGGCAATTGAATCTGTGCTAAACTGCGTTTGTACCTGATTAGAGGATATTATGATTCACGGAACGGGTGTAGACATCATTGAAATTTCGCGCATCAAGAAATCAATGGACCGGTACGCTGGCAAGTTTGAAGAAAAAATTTTCACTCAGCAGGAAATTGAATATTGCCGGTCCAAGGCAGACCCCTGCAAACACTTCGCTGGCAGGTTCGCGGCCAAGGAAGCGATTCTGAAGTCGCTGGGCACGGGGATGGCCCAGGGAATTTCCTGGAAGGACATGGAAATTTTAAACCAGGAATCCGGAGCGCCCGTATTGCAGATCACGGGTGGTGGTAAAGCAGTTTTTGATTCATTGAACCTTAAAAATATACATATCTCGATATCGCATGACAAACTGTACGCCATTGCCCAGGCAGTTGCAGAATTGAAATAATATTGTCCGTCAAGCAAGTGAACAGCGCTTAGACCCACCACCCTCCCTCAAACCCATTCAGGCAAGGCCCTTGGATCCCAGACAAACGGTTCTCAAAAAAATCCGCTACTTCCTGGAATACGTTTTATTCCTGCTGTTCTATTCTTTGATTAAGAACAGGACGGCGTCGGGAATTTACAGGCTGGGCAAGGGAATTGGGACGATGCTCTATCACCTGTCGGCCCAGCGCCGGCACATCGCGCGAATCAACCTCGACATTGCTTTCGGCGACACCAAGGATGATCGGGAAAAAAACCGGATCGCCAAACAGTCCATGATCCAAACAGCGGTCACCGCTCTCCAGTTCCTTTGGGTGGCGCAGGACACCCGGGAGCGGGTCCACCAGCTGATGGACCCTGAATCCGAAAACCTGGAACTGCTTGAGCAATGCCTTGCCCGGGGCAAGGGGGTGTTTTTTCTGATCGCTCATTTTGGCAATTGGGAGGTGACGGGTATCCATTTAGGCTACCGTAAAATCAGCAAGGTTCACACCATTTCGCGCAAACTGGACAATCCTTATCTGGAAAAATTTGTCATGGATTTGAGATCAGCCTCCGGCAATACGGTTTTCCACAAAGACGAGTCCCCGCGAAAAATAATGCGCGCCCTCAAACAAAATTCCTGCGTGGGTGTGATGATGGATCAGAACGCTGGCGACTGGGGCCTGTTCGTCGATTTCTTCGGTAAAAAAGCATCGACCCCGCGCTCACTGGCGGTTCTCAGTTATTCGACGGGCGCGGCGATCCTTCCTTTATTTTGCCAGCCCACTCAGAAAGGAAAGTACCGCGCCGTTTACGGGCCGGAACTGGTATTAGAAAAAACGGATGACAAGCAACAGGATATTATCCGGTGGACCGCGGCCTGTGAAAAAATGCTGGAAGATAAAATTCGGGAAAATCCTGAGGCGTGGATGTGGATACACCGCCGATGGAAGGCACGCCCCCCTGACGAAAACGGAAGCCCCATTTATTGACATCCGATGAGCTGAAAAGGGCGGATTGTTAAGAGCGGACGCTCCATTTGCTGGGTCCCTGCAGGAAAATAGTGAGCAGGGCGGCGATCAGGACAAAATTGTATTCAAATCCTTTTTGGGCAATATTGAAACCGTTGACACCGTGGACATAAATGATGGCCACCAGCATCACCACAATCAATGGCAAAGTGGCCCAACGCGCGTAGATTCCAAACACCAGAGCCAAGCCGCAAAAAAATTCGGCGCCGCTGGCCAGCCAGGCGCTGACTTCAGGAAACGGAACCTGTATCGAGGACAACCATTTTGCAAAGCCGCCCACGCCATGCCCTCCAAACGCGCCAAATAATTTTTGAGAGCCGTGGTAAATGAAAATCCACCCCACCGATAACCGCAAAATCAGGTGCGCTAACCCCGGATAGGTGAAAATCACATTAGGCAGTAGGCTCATTCAATCATCTCTTTCAGGATTCTTCAAC
>SMVS01000014.1 GCA_004357435.1 Nitrospina sp.
GAACGCCGCCGGAGCCCAGGCGCAAGCCGGCCCTCTGGCCAACGCGGTTGAAGGGCCAACCGGTCAGCCTCATAGCCTGGCTCTGCAAAATTTGATTCAAGCCGGACTCACTGAAGCGGATGCCCGCAAAGTAATCGATCAGGCTACGGCGGCATTGGCTGCCAAACAAACCAAAATTAAAGGAAGTCCTTTACTGGCAACGCTACCGCCAGTGGACGGACTCAAAGGGAACGCCACCGAAGCGCCGGGTGAAAAACTGCCCGTCAAATTGATCACGCCCAATGTTGCCCTGAACCAGAGCAACGCAGAATCAAAACCCGATTCCAATTCTAATAATGCATCCAACGCGAACAGCGATCCATTTGCAAAACTGGCGTCATTATTACGCAACGATGGCAACGCGAACCCGGCGGCCTCAGCCGCCAGTCCGTTTAAAGCCGCGGTCAATACCTTTTTGAATTTGAACGGCGCCACGCCGCCGAACACTGCCAGTGCCGAGGGTTTGGCAATACAGACCGGGACGGCGGTGGCCAGCGCCGGTAAATCGACCGAGGTGTTTAAACCGGTGCTGGCTCAAACCTATGGTCAACGGGGTTCCGTAGAAAAAACTGTGGCCAGTCAGATCATTGAGCGGATCTCTTTTCGTGGGATGGGGTCGCAAAAAGAGATCCACATCAAACTCGACCCACCGTCTTTGGGATCGGTTCGAGTGACCGTTGCCACCACCGGCGATTCGGTGCGGACCACCATCGTTACCGAGAACCATTTTGTGAAACACGTTATTGAAAATAATTTGCCGCAGTTGAAAGATTCTCTGGCCAGCCAGGGCATCAAAGTGGATCAATTTTCCGTTCTGGTTGGAGGCAATCCAGAACAGAACACGGCTCATCAACAGGAATCCGCTGGCCCCAAGACCATCCTGGGACCAGATCATGAAGACCCTCGGGACACAGGTGAAGAACTGGTCCTCACCCAAGGTCACGTAATATTTAATGAGTCAACAATTAATGTATTTGCTTAAAAAAGAACCACCAGGAGAACTCAATCATGATTAGTGGAATAGCATCCGGTTTTGGGGGCACTTCAAGCTCCGCCATCAACGAAAGCAGCAACACGCTGGGCAAGGAAGATTTTTTGACTTTGCTGATCGCCCAACTCAGCGCGCAGGATCCGCTGGATCCCCTGAGCGCCCAGGACTTTAGCGCGCAATTGGCCCAGTTCAGCACCTTAGAACAAATGACCAACATGAACGCGACGCTCAATGAGCTGATCGATATTGAAGTCGCCTCCAGTAACGCTTCCACCATTACGCTGATTGGCAAACTGGTGGATGTGGAAGGCAATGGCATCGATTACACCGCCGGCAATACCGTCAACCTCAATTACATACTTGGGAAAGACGCGGATTCGGTAACGGTGCAAATATTCGATGCGACCGGCAAACTGGTCACCAATCTGGATGGCAAAACCAATGCCGGCAATCATCTGATTGCCTGGGATGGACAGGACAGTTCCGGAGTGGCGCTGGCCAGTGGTTCCTACACCTTCAAAGTGCTGGCTTTGGATTTCAGCGGCGATGACCTTCCTGTGGAAACGTTCACCACCGGAATCGTCACCGACGTTTTATTTGAAGAAGACGGCGCGTTTGCCCTCGTCAACGGTGAAAAAATTTCAGTCGGGGAAATCACCCGAGTGTCCTTAAAAATATAATTCCATGTAAAAAGGAGCATCAACCATGTCACTCATCGGAGCATTATTTTCAGGAGTCTCGGGATTAAGTTCCAACTCCCAGGCAATGAACATTATCGGAGACAATATCTCCAACCTCAACACGGTCGGGTTCAAAGGTTCCAAAGCGGTATTTGGCGATTTGTTCACCACCATTCTGGCCAATGGCGCTGTGACCTCGCAGTTGGGCCGTGGCACCATGTTGCTGGGTTCTCTGCAATCTTTTTCCCAGGGGGCATTTGAGTCCACCACCAATGCGCTGGATTTGGGCATTGACGGCAGTGGGTTTTTCATTGTGAACAACGGCGCCGGCAACTTTTATACTCGGGCAGGACAGTTCAGACAGAATGAAGATGGCCTGGTTGAGAGCATCACCGGTGAAATTCTTCAGGGATTTGAATTCACCGCTGGCGTATTGGGAACAACATTGGGGGACATCGATCTGGCCGGTGTGCAGTCGGCTCCGGTGCCCACCACTGAGTTCACCCTGGGAGCCAATCTGGACGCAGCCGCTCTGTCCGGCATCACCTTCAACTCTCCGGTATCAATTTTCAATTCCGTAGGGGATGAAATAGTGATGAACATTCAGTTCACCAAGGTGGTTCCCCCCACCCTAGCCTCAACCACTGAATGGGACTACGTTGCGTCCAATCCAATCGGGAAAGGTGTGGTTGGCGCCGGGGGAATGGGGACCTTGGTGTTCGATACCAGCGGAGTGCTGATCGGCGTCAATGGAGGCGGTGTCACTGACGTAACCATCAACATCGATTACTCAGCCGCGAGCCCGCCGGCCGCTTCGCAGGCCCTCATTTGGGATTTAGCGGATTTGACCGGTGTGGCCACTAATGGCAGGATGACGGGCTTCGCCGCCGCCTCCAACACCAACTCGGTGGTTCAGGATGGATTCGGCACTGGCGTGTTGACCGGACTGGCGGTGAACTTTGAAGGGATCATCAGCGGGTTGTTCAACAACGGTCAATCCGAAGATCTGTTTCAAGTCGCGCTGGCGGACTTTCTTTCACCCACCGGTTTAATTCGAACCGGACAAAACCTGTTCGCTGAATCCGGATCTTCCGGCCAACCGGTCATTGGTTTGGCGCAGACCGGCGGCTTCGGTTCCGTGCTGGGCAGTACCTTGGAACTTTCCAATGTCGACCTGGCGCAGGAGTTTGTGACCTTGATCGTGACGCAACAGGCGTTTCAGGCCAGCGCCCGGATAATCACAACCACTGACGACATGCTTACGGAAACCGTGAACCTGACCCGTTAACCAGCATGACGCTGGCCGGGCAAGGCCCGGAGCTAAAGGGGCCGGACTCGTATAAGCACTCAACCATTGCGGGGCATAAAACTGGAGCTTAGCGCCAGTTGCCTCCTCTGCTAAGAGGCTAGCGTGATGCTGGCCGGGGTTGCACTTGCAAAGGAATAAGCCCCCTAGCCCCCTCGGAGAAGGGGGGACACGCCTCATCCCATTGAAGCTGTCGGGACTGATTCAAACTTTTCAGGTTATGCAAAGGTCCCATTTTACTCCGGGCGTTGCCTGGCGGGGAAGGCAGAGGGCTGAACCTGGGCATCATGCTTGATAATTATTGATTGCCTCGCAGAGTCTGACCTGTTGCCTCCTCTACTAAGAGGCCGGGCGGGGTGCCCCTGAGAAGGCAATGGTTAAACCTTGGTATCCTGCTCAACACTTACCGAGTGTTTTCAACGTTGGCTATTTGGATCCAACGGCACGTTGGGCGCAGCGGAAGCCCTGCCAGATGTTGAAGGTTCCTGGCCTTTCGTTGAAGCGGTAGGTGGTGCGCATGTAGTAGGCTTTGTAATACCAGTTGCCGCCGCGAAGTACGCGGGTGGTGCCAGTTTTGGGCCCCTGCGGATTGCGCGCAGGGGAATTCTGGTAATAAACATCCTCATACCAATCCGCCACCCACTCCCAGACGTTGCCCGCCATGTGATGCACCCCGTAGGGTGAACGTCCGGTTGCCATGCTGTCCACCGGTGCCATGGCCTGAAATCCGACCTTCGAAAAGTGACGGCGAAAAGTCACGCGGTCATTACCGGGATAGGCCTCGCCCCAGGGAAAAGTACGTTGGTCCGTACCGCGAGCGGCCTTTTCCCACTCGGCTTCGGTGGGCAGGCGTTGGCCCTGCCAGCGGCAATAAGCGTCAGCGCCATACCAGGAAACCCGGTTGGCGGGATAACGTTCCAGGCCAGGCCGAGGCCGGTAACGGTCGCCCGATTTTTCGATGGTGACGGCCGGTCCCGTATCGAGGTACTGCCGACTTTGATTGGGATGGGCATTTAAAAATTCAGCATAATCGCGGGCCGTCACCTCGTAACGGTCAATCACGTAAGCGTCCAGAACCACTTCATGGACCGGCTCTTCATCCGTGTCTCCCCATTCCCGGTCATTATCAATAACCGTTCCCATGATAAAAGGCCCGGCAGGTATGAGGACTCGATCCGGCGCAGTTGCTGGCGGCAAAGAACCGGCACAGGCGCTCAATCCCAGCCACAGGATGCAGGCGCCCCAATTTATGGTGGGCAGTCTTAAATTCATTAGTTCATTGCAATCGTGAAGTATCGCTGTTGAGTAAAATTCACAACAAAACTCTTAAAAGTGTTATGGATGCTCGATTCAAGAAATCTTGAACAAGATTTTTATGCTACCGATAACAAAATGGGAAGAAGCTTATTTTATCGGAGCATCTTTTTCAATGTTTTCATGGGACCCGTCGCAGTAGGGTGATTTTTTGGTTTTATGGCAAGTACAAAAATAATAGGTTTTCCTGGGGTCGAGTTCGATCAGCTTGGGGCCGTCGCCGCCCAAGGTGTGGTGAGTCGCGTCGCATAAAGGCCAGTGATTGGATTGCATGCAAGTGCACAGAGCAATCTGCCGCGCGTTTTCGATTTTTAGAGGCCCTTTTGAAGACACGAATTTTCTTCCCGATTATTTTGAGCTTTTTGCTGAAAGGTTGGGGGCGACCGTTGCGTCTTTGACATTCCGGTTGCTCAGCAGTAATCTTTCCTGAGGTATGAACACTGCAAAACGTGTCCCGCGATCCACCTCGCTTGTCACTCCAATGTGTCCCGCGAACCTTTGAACGATTTGGGTGACGGTCGCCAAACCCAACCCGATGCCCTCATCGCGGGTTGTGAAAAACGGATCGAAGACTTTCTTCATTTCCTCTGGACTGATACCGCGCCCCTGATCTTCCACAATCAGTAGAACGCCTTTACGATCTGTTGCGAAATTGCGGTGTTTATATCCCTGCACGGCACGGAGTTCGATGGTCAAGGTGCCGGCAGTTCGCATGGCTTGAAGGCCATTGATGCACAGGTTCCATACCATTTGTTTGATCTGATCTTCTTCGCTTTGAATAACGATATGATCCGGCGGCGCAGACAAATTGATTTGGATGGAGGGATCATATTCCTTGCTGTTTTTAAGTAGAACAATCAAATCCTGCAACAACTGGGTCAGATCAATCACCATATTTTTATTTTTACGGGGCTGGGAATAGCTCAGGAATCCGGTCACAATTGAATTCAACCGTTCCGTTTCCTTGATCACGATTTCCATCAACTTTTTGGAACTCACATCCAGTTGCAGGTCTGCCTTCAAGACCTGAATGGAACCGCTCAGGGAGGCCAGTGGATTACGGATTTCATGGGCCAGTCCGGCAGAGAACTTGCCGACGGCGGCCAGTTGTTCCGATTGCTTCATTTTATCTTCCAACTGCCGCATTTCGGTGAGATCTTCGAACACGCAAATGTAGCCATCCAGGGTGCCGGATTCATTCTGCTTTTCCTTTGGGGGACTTATCAGCTGACTGATTTTCATGCTCACCAATATATTTTCGCCGTCTTTCCTTTTGCATTCGTCGTTGATGTGAAGGGGTAATGGATCATCCGCATCCTGATCAAAAAATGTTTTCAAGGCCGGCATGGCAAGGATTGTGAAACAAAGTTTTCCCAGACAATCGTCAATACTGTAGCCGGTGATGGTTTCACACGCGGTATTGACGGAGGTGATACGGCCGCTCCGGTCGGTGGTCAACAACCCATTGCCCATGTTCTGGACTACATTGGTATGGAATTCCTGCAGATTCTGGAGATCGATACTTTTATTTCTCAGCTCATCTTTGATGAGGCGCAGACGATGATTGAGAATACTGCTCAGGTAGGCAACGGCAAAATAAGAAGCCACATTCAGGGTGATGATGTAAAAACCATAGGCCCCCTGATAAGATACTTGGGTCTTGGGGAAAAAAATGATGGGTTGGATCACGTTAAAATATTCCAGGTCCACCAGCAATCCGTAGAGGATGCTGGCGCCGGAAGCCGTCAGGTAACAAGCGGCACGGGGGAGCATCACGCTGGCGGCGATGATCACGAACAGGAAAAGAAAGGATAGGGGGCTTTCAATGCCGCCGGTGGTGAAGATCAATCCGCCCACCACCAAAAGATCGCCAATCGTCTGAATCCAGGCCAGCAGTTGGAGGTTCATCCGGCCTCGAAAAAAAAGAGCGTAGCTGATGGAGAGCACGTAGGCCGCGATGATCACTCCGCTCAGATAATCAATTGGAATTTTGCTGTTGGATTGGCGCTCAAACGCGATCAGGAGGGAAACAAACCCGGTCAGGAAAACGATCCTGATGACCATGATCGTCTTGATCCGAAGGAGCAGTTCGTCGTCCGGTGTGGCAGGATGTTTAGTCATTCCATTTTCCGGCAGTCCCCTCTGGAACGCGGACAGGAACCCGGAACACGAACCAGGTCAGGAGTATTAAATGGTGTCACCCATTTTAAAGATGGGCAGGTACATGGCCACAACAATAAAGCCGACCACCACACCCAGGAAAACCATCAGCGCGGGTTCCAATAGAGCGGTCAATGCATCCACCGCGGTGTCCACTTCTTCATCGTAAAAATCCGCGATTTTGCTGAGCATGCTATCCAACGCGCCCGCAGACTCGCCCACGTCGATCATCTGAATGACCATGGAAGGGAAGACGCCTTCCCGGGCCAGGGGAGCCGCAATGGTTTCACCTTCCTTGATGGCCTCGATGGTATTGAGGATAGCGAATTCGATGATTCGGTTGCCAGAGGTGCGGGCGCAAATATCCATGCCCTCAAGCAGAGGCACACCACTGGACAGCAAAGTGCCCAGGGTCCGGGTGAATTTGGCAACTGATACTTTACGGATTAAATCCCCTACAACGGGCATTTTCAACGCCAGGCGATCGATCTCGATACTGCCCCGGTTGGTGGCGTAAACCTTTTTAAAAATAAAAAAGAAGGCTACCGGACCCCCAATAATGAGATACCAGAATTCTGTGAAAAAATTACTGACATGCATAACGATCGCGGTAGGTGCGGGCAAATCCTGACCACTACCCTCAAACATGGTGGCGAACATAGGAATGACAAACACCATGAGGAAGGCCACCACCGAAAAAGCGATGAAGACGATGGCCGAGGGATACACCATCGCCCCTTTTACTTTTTTCTTGAGCGCCTGAGCTTTTTCGATGTAGGCGGCTATCCGTTGCAGAATCGTGTCGAGAATACCGCCGGCCTCTCCGGCCTCCACCAGATTGCAATACAGGTTATTCCATACTTTGGGATGTTTTCGCAGAGAATCGGATAGGTTGTTGCCCGATTCAATGCTGGTTTTAACCGCCTGGATGGTTTCACTGAATGTTGGGTTGTCGGAGCCTTTACCGAGGATCTCCAAACACTGTACCAAGGGCAGTCCGGCATCCACCATGGTGGAGAACTGACGCGTAAAAATAACGATATCCTTTTCAGTTATACTATGTTTTTTAGGCCCAAATATTACTATGTCAGATTTTTTCTTAACTTTATCGACTTTAATATTTTGCTGTTTGAGCTTGGCAATGGCCCCCCGCTCGTCATCGGCTTCGATTTCTCCAGACGAGACTTTTCCTCGAACATTAGTTTTGTACTTGAATGTTGGCATGGCCTATCCGTTTCTTGTTTAGAGTTGCGTTGAAAAAGACGAAATGACATTTTTCGTCTTTTCGAGTTCCAAGCCGATACGGGACAATTGTTCGCTGGTGAATCGTAAGCGATCTACCAGGGCACGGACAATGGCCTGCACATCCTCCGGAAGGTCGGCCACAATTTTATCAAAATTTTCCCGTTCAATCACTCCAATAGTCACATTACCCACTGCCACCACACTGGCACTGCGTAGCGCCTGCGAGATCAAACCCATTTCACCAAAAACTGCACCCGTGTCCAACGTGTTGATTAAAACGGTTTTTTTATCTACTTTTTTGGTCACATTGACTTTGCCTTCCATAATAATGTAGGCGTTATTGCTGACCACTCCTTCTGAAACTATGGTTTCGCCATCGGCAAACCGCTGTATGTTGGAAGTTTCACTGAATTTCATGACTAAAATTTCCCCACAGATTGCATGGTATCTTTATAAATCTTGTAAAAGTTGTCATTTTCCTTGATGAATTTTTTGAGAAGCATTTCCGATTGTTCGATATCCTTTGGGTTGATGACCAAGTTGACGCTAAGAGCAAATGCCGACATATGATCGCCCGTGGTTAATTTTTCTCCCAGCAGAGCAATAAAAATTTTGCGGCGGCTGGACATCGGCATATTCAATATATGTTGATAAAGCGGATTTTCATCCAGTTCGTAATCCCCAAAGTCCTGATTAAAAATCAACACATCGTATTCATTAAATTTTAATTTGTGAATGGTATGTTCCGGAGATTTTACCGGTTGAAGCTTGTATTCCATCCCGGTCAAAACACTCGACCACGTATCGTAATTTTTGGGGTCGAGAATAATAGCCACCTGGTCATTTTCGTCATAAATGATATTTTCTTCGTCGTCGTCATCAAATTCATCGTCGGAGTACATCAAGGAGGTGTCCACCGCGCTGTCACCCAAAATGCTTGAGTCCACGCCTTCATCGGTCGTCATCGGTGGGTCTTCTGTCACTGCCGGCTGGAGGTGATCTTCCACCTTGATTTTGCTTTTACACCCCGGACACGTAACATTGAAAGCTCGGTCTTTCGGAACCTTCTCATCCGGAATGTTGAGACTACGCTGGCATTCTCCGCAAGTCACCTTCATGGTTTGTTCTCCAAAGGACTACCGGGTCTTTTTCTTTTTGAACTTACTCTGGCTACCCGCTGTTTCTTTTTCATATCCTTGATCCATGCTGAGGTCTTCAATATCCGTGGTCGACTCACCGCGCTCGGCTTTGACGGTATCGAGGGACCGGCCCACTACCGCTCGACGCGAAGCATAGGCCATAGCCGTTTCCTCGGTGATCCGTTTTTCGGCAAACAGTTTCAGGATATGCTGGTCGAAGGTCCACATGCCGAACGCATCGCCCTCATGAATGATATCATAAATATTTTTATCTTCGGTTTCACCGTTCAGGATAATGTCTTTCACCCGCATATTGTTGTACATGATTTCCAGCAAGGCAATGCGGCCGCCGCCCACTTTCGGCACCAGCCTCTGGCTAATAACCCAACGCATGGTGTCGGCCAAACGAATTCGAATTTGTTGTTCCTCTTCCTGGGGGAACATGCCCACAATACGGTTGACGGTTTGGCCGGCATCCACGGTGTGCAGGGTGCTCATCACGAGATGGCCGGTTTCAGCCGCGCTCATGGCCACTTCCACCGTCTTCTGGTCACGCATTTCACCCACCAGGATCACTTTCGGAGCCTGGCGCAACGCGGCCCGCAAGCCGGTGACGAAGTCGTTAAAATCAGTCCCCAATTCCCTCTGGTTGAAGGTGGATTTGAGATGAGGGTGCACAAATTCCACGGGGTCCTCAAGCGTGATTATGTGAACGGACTTCTCTTTATTGATATTGTGGAGCAGGGCCGCCAGGGTGGTGGTTTTACCACTGCCGGTGGCGCCCGTCACCAACACCAACCCGTTCTTTTCCTGTGCGGTTTTAGCGAATTGCGGTGGCAGGTCCAAATCCTCAATGGTGGGAATCCGGGTTTGCAAGCGCCGGAGGACAACACTGTAGGAACCCCGCTGGGAAAAAATGTTGACGCGAAACCGGGCCTTGCCGGGCAAAAAATAAGAACAATCGCAGGAACCTTCGCGCAACAGGATTTCGGTGAGGCGGCGGTCCGAACCAATCAGGTTCAAGGCAAAAACTTCGGCCTGAAATGGGGTGATTTTTTCAATATTGGGGGTCAATTCCACATCCATCAACTGACCACTGTCCTCAACCTGAAAGGGCTTGCCCGTAGTAATATTCAAGTCTGAAATATTGCCACGGGACTCCAGCATGTTGGTCAATATAAAATCGATTTCAGCTTTTCTCATAAATTCCCTTAAACAAAATCCGGAGGGTTTTTCAAAAATTGCACGAAGCGTTCTTTAATGATGGCACTGTCGTAAGCGTCTTCCGCGGTAATTTTTTTAGCTTGCAGGGCCTCCAAAATAGCATCATCAAGCGATTGCATGCCGTACTTTTTCCCGGTCTGGATCACCGATGGAATTTGGAATGTTTTGCCTTCACGAATCAAGTTGGACGTTGCCGCGGTCACCACTAATATTTCCAGAACCGCCAGCCGGCCTTTTTTGTCCGAACGTTTAAACAGGTTTTGGGCGATGACGCCTTTCAAACTTTCCGAAAGCGTGGTACGAATTTGCGCCTGTTGATTGGCTGGGAACACGTCTATCACCCGGTCGACGGTTTTGGCGGCGCTTTGGGTGTGCAGGGTGCCAAACACCAGATGGCCCGTCGATGCCGCTTCCAGAGCCAGTTCGATGGTTTCCAGATCGCGCATTTCCCCCACCAGAATGATATCGGGATCTTCACGCAACGCCCCCCGCAGAGCCGCTTTGAAACTCTGCGTGTGTTGTCCCACTTCCCGGTGGTTGATGATGCACGATTTGCTTTTGTGAACAAATTCCACCGGATCCTCAATGGTGATGATATGAGATTTTCGATTGCGGTTGATATAATCGATCATCGCCGCCAGCGTGGTCGATTTACCGCTACCGGTGGGTCCGGTCACCAGCACCAGGCCTTTTTGCAACATGGCCAGCTGGTTCAACACGGGCGGCAGGCCCAACTGCTCCACCGACATGATTTCGCTGGGAATCTCCCGGAACACCGCGCCGACCCCATATTTTTGCTGGAAAAAGTTACAGCGGTAGCGAGCTAAATTGGCTATTTCGTAACCAAAGTCGATATCGCCGGTCTCCTCGAATACCTTGATTTTGTGTTCGGGGCAAATTTCGTACAGCATGGCCTTTAAATCATCGTTTTCAAATTCCTTGAATTTGACCCGCTCCATATCTCCATCGACCCGCAAAATGGGTTGCGATCCAGCAATCAGGTGAAGATCCGAAGCGCCCTGCTCATTCATCAACTTAAAAAAAGCGTCAATTCTAGCCATAATTTATTCAATCATTTCAGTATTAACAATTAAATTTCGAACCACGTTATCCGGGCTCTCCGGGAGAACCAAAATTTGATCATTCAACGTTAACTGCGTGGAACGTTGATTGCCGACCGTGATCCGTATCTCTCCTCGAGCCAGAATAGTTTTCCTGGCGCCCGCCGGCATTATGAAATCCATTTCGCGGCTATTATCAATTTGCAAATTGAACCATGAATTATCGCTCACTCGAATCACCAACCGAAGATGACCAAGGGTTTCTGCAGAAGCGCTCGAATCATCCGAAACATTCTGATTTAATGGGTCTTGGGTGGCTTTAATTATAGCACCATTTTCGCTTTTGGATACTCCATTGTCTAAAATAGTTGGCTCAGAAGCCTGAACAGGCGTACTTTGCAAATCCATCGCTGGCGTCCGGGTTGGCGCATCTTCCGCCGGTTCCGCCAGCGACGCAACCGGTTTTTGTTCCGGGCCGGCCATGGCCGGTGCGGACGGATTCCCCATAACAACTTCTGAGGCAGGAACCTCACCCTCCATGGAGTCTTCCAGTTTGGGCAACGAGGACGATTGCGGTGCGATCAAGTACCAGCCCCCAACCGCCAGGACTGCTACCAGCGCCACCCCCCCCAACAAATTAATTCGGGCGGAACGGCCTTGGGAATCCTGCCGGTCTGCCAAGTCCCGCTCTATTTGATCCGCGTCCTGCTGAGGCGACCCAATGGATTCATCATAGGCAGATATCAAATCATCCGCATTGCATCCAATAGTTTTGGCATAAGACCTGACAAATCCTTTGATGAAAACTGTTCCCGGCAACTGATCGAATTGATTGTTTTCCAAGGCTTGCAGATACCGAATCTGAATTTTAGTGGATGCCGCAATTTCTTCCAGCGAAATGCCACGCATCTCCCTTTCATGCTTTAAATGAGATCCAAAATCCTGCGGCATGGAACTACTCATCTGGTATCAATTTTAGGTATTCCTGGGCCCCTTTTGCCTGCCGGCTCAAGGGTTCCAATGTCATGACTTGATTAAAATGATCTCGGGCCTGCTGGAACTTCCTGGCCTTAAGTTGCAGTTGTGCCAATTCGTAATGCGCCCGGTACATTTTAGGATCCATTTCCAAAGCTTTGTTCAGGGATTCCCGCGCCAAATCAAAACGTTCTCCGTCCTTGTAAGCTAAGGCCAAATTGAACCTGATTTCACTATTTTCTTTAATATCCAGAGCTCGCTTCCAGGTTTTTTCAGCCAGACTCAGTTCGCCTTTGTACCTGTGGCAAACGCCAATCCAGTTAAACACCTGATGCGGATTCTCCACATTGGGTGCATCCAGGGCTCTTTTTAGATAAAACAAAGCATTGTTCCATTGCCCTTTTTGCATATAAAGACGGCCCAGAGACCGGTAGGTACTGAAAAATTTTGGATCGGCGCGGATAGCATTTAAGTAAGCCTGCTCGGCTTCATCCAAGGCGGCTTTACTGAAATAAGCATCGCCCAATATCATATGATAAAAAGGTTCCCTGGGATCAAAGGCGACGGCCTCTTGGAGTTTGGCAATTTCCTCATCTATCAGATTCAAAGACCTGGCTTGCAAAGATTCATTAAACTTCTCTTGGGCATTAGCCTTCTGCCCCACTTCATCCGGAGTCGAGGCGCAGGCTACCAACCACACAGGCAATAACACCATCATTACAATGCCGAGCCATTGCTTATTTCTTAAGGCGGGTCCCATTTGTGTTTTCATGAATTTCCAGGAAAAAGGAGAGCTGAAATTTACAAAATTAGGCCAATTATATCAAATGCTTAATAAAATCTCAACTGAATTGGAATACATTTGAGGCGATTGTAAACATGCCAAAGGAAGAGAGGGTTGGCGGGCGCGGGCGGTGAGGGTCTCGGAAATTTCGAGAAAAAGCAGGAAAGGAGGGAAGCCGGGTCTATTGAAACACCGCTTTTGCGGAAATAAACATATTTTTCAACCCGTGAGTGGAATCTTCCACCGCGGTGGGCTCGTAGCCACAGTGGGCCGTGCAGTCCGCGCATTTTTTGTTATTGCGGTGGCCGTAGTTTTCCCATTCCGTGGTTTCCATCAACTCATCGAAGCTTTGGGCGTAACCCTCGTCGAGCAAATAACAGGGCTTCTGCCAGCCCAGCACAGAATAGCTGGGATTGCCCCAGGGGGTGCAATCGTAATCGCGCTTGCCTTGCAGGAACTCCAGGTAAAGCGGCGAGTGATTGAAATCCCACCGGCCATTCTTATTTTTATCCAGCAGTTCCTTGAAAAATTCCATGGTCCGCTGGCGCCCGGGGAAATGGTCCTGATCCGGCGCATCGGCGTATTGAAAGGCGGAAGCGATTGTCATGCCGTCGACCCCCAGCGGTTGCACGGTATCTAAAAATTTCTCGGCATACTCCACGGTCACACCCTCAAAAAAAGTGGTGTTGGTGGTGACGCGAAACCCTTTGGCTTTGGCCGCAATGATCGCCTGGATCGCCTTGTCATACACGCCCTCCTCGGCGCACACATGATCATGGTGCTCCCGCAGGCCGTCTAAGTGGATGGAAAAGGTGAGGAGCGGCGACTTGGGGAATTCATCCAGCTTTTTTTCCAGTAAAATAGCATTGGTGCACAGGTAAACATAGCGTCCCTGACCGATCAATCCCTTCACCATATCCACAATGTGAGGATGGATGAGCGGCTCACCGCCGGCGATAGAAACAATCGGGGCGCCACATTCCTCGGCGGCACTGAGGCTCTGCTCCACGGAGAGGTACTTTTTCAATATATCATTCGTTTTCTGGATTTTGCCGCACCCAACGCATTCCAGGTTGCATCGGAACAAAGGCTCCAGCATGAGCACCAGAGGATAGCGCTTGCGCCTTTTCAGTTTTTGTTTAAAAAGGTAAAATCCAACTTTCAAAGCCTGCCGAATGGGAATGGCCATAGTGTTTCAGTCGCAAGGAAAAGCTGTAATATTATCGGGAAATCCGGGTTTGCGTGTGGCCCGCAACTTGCTACTATCTCTTTGCGGGCCTACTATTATATATAAATGAAAGTGAACACCCAACCCAATTTAATTATTTCATCCGGTAAGCTCCCAGCGGTGGGGATATTCGCCAGACGGACGCATCCCACATCAGCCAGAATCTCTTGCGGAAAATGAACCTTTGAAAAAAATTCCATTTCTAATTCTGTGCGTGGTTATTGCCATAATTGTTGATGGCTCAATGACATACGAGATATTCAACACGCAACCGGAAACCTTGACCGGGTGGTTGCTGGCGTCCATTATCGTCATCATGGCGTTGGTCATATGGATCGCGGATACCTCCAAAAAGAATGATAACCAAGACAACTGAGGGTATCAAAAATTTCCGCTAAAACATGAAAAGCCTCAATTTTTCAGTAACTTCCCCGTATGATGTGAGTCGGCCCGGTGGCACCAACCTTACATGAATTTAGGAGAGTTTCTCAAGAATTGAGCCGTGGACCCGGCTCAAACAGACACGGCTTTGGGCGCGGTCACCAAACTCAATAGGGCATAAGGGTCGATCGCCCCTTCCGTCTTGATCCACACCGTGCCGTTGCCGCCGTGCGCGACGGCAACCGCTTCGCCTTTTGGGTTTTCCATGGCGGTTAGATGAAAATGGTAATGCCGGCCGGGCGATATGTATTCCACTTCATCGCCGATTTCGATTCTGTTTTTAACTTCCACCTCCATCCACCCACCCGCCCGTTCGCCCTTCACCTGTCCGGCATAAATTTGCGGCAAGGCTGTTTCCTGTGGCGAATCGAACCGTTCCGTTTCGTGGTCGGAATTGGGCACCAGAAACGCCGACGTGAAACCGCGGTTGGCGGTCTTGCTGATCTCTTTTAACAATTGCGGATTGAACGTCCTGCCGCTCATCATCTCATCGATGGCCTGCCGGTAACTGCGGATAACCAGCGCCAGGTAGTAAACGGTTTTCGAGCGGCCTTCGATTTTAAATGAACACACGCCCGCGTCCCGAATCTGTTTCAGGTATTCGATAGCGCGCAGGTCTTTGGAGTTCATGATGTAGGTGCCGTGTTCGTCTTCATCAATCGGCATCAGCTCACCCGGACGCTGGGTTTCCTCCAGGAAATACTCACCCTTCAGCAAATCCGGATTGTGCGTGCTCTGCGAATACGCCGGCGCCTCACTTGCTTGATAAATGTTGTACTCCCATCGGCAACTGTTGGTGCAGGTGCCCTGGTTGGCGTCGCGATGATTAAAATAATTGGAAAGCAGGCAACGGCCCGAATAGGCGATACAAATCGCGCCATGCACAAACGACTCCAGCTCCATCTGCGGCACCTGCCGATGAATCTCGGCGATTTCGACCAGCGACAACTCGCGCGACAGAATCACCCGGCTCACTCCCTGGTCGTACCAGAACTGAACCGACGGCCAGTTGATGGTGTTGGTCTGCACCGACAGGTGGACCGGGATGTGCGGAAACTCCTTAAGCATGAAATGAATCATTCCCGGATCGGCCATGATGATGGCGTCCGGTCCCGCTTCCGCAAAATAGGCCAGCGATTTTTGGAACGATTCGATCTTGCGGTTGGGCGGCAGAATATTCGCGGTGAGATAAAACTTGCGGCCCATCTTCTGGGTCTTGGCGATGGCCGCTTTCAGAGTCGCGTCCTTGAACGGGTTCTCGCGCGCCCGCAGGGAAAATTTCGGAATGCCCGCATACACCGCGTCGGCGCCATAGGCCAACGCGTAATCCAACTTTTCAGGGCTTCCCGCAGGAGCCAGCAATTCCGGGGCAGGCCCCGGGGCCAATTTTTCAGCAGGGGTTTTCCTGGTGTCCGTTTCACTCATAAAAATATGCGCCTCTATAAGAGATGTTCTGAAATGCAAATTCCCAGCATTAAACTATTCGATGGGAACGATTATAACCAATAATGAAACCCAGTGACAACCCTAACCGGGCAACGCCCAGAGAAAAAGGGGTCACACTCGGATATGCGCCCAACCACTAGGGACCACAACCTGAAGGGCCAGCTATTCGCCTCCGCGACCAGCGGTGTCGATTAAATAGTCGACCCACTCCTCAAAGATCCGGTAGGGCTGGGCTCCAGAAATTATTCTTCCTCTAAAAAAACGTGAGCCGCGCCGGGGAGTGTGCCCTATGACGAAGCCGGGAGTGCCGGTAATCCCCGCGCGACGGGCATCGGTGAGATCCTTTTTGATGGCGCTGTCATGCCGCCTGCTTTTCAGGCAGGAGCGGAAGGGTCCCATCCGCAACCGGAGCTTATGGGCATAATTCAACAGGCTGGGTCGACGTAGTTTTCTGGGATTCGAACTCAACAGGTGCCGCATCTGCCAATACTTTTTTTGATCTCCGGCACAGCGAGTCGCGCGAGCGGCTTGAAACGCGTGGTTATGAAAATCCAACGGCAGATCCCGGCTGATGAACCGGAGTTTTCCCGTTAGCACCAATTCTCTCATCAGTTTCGGAAAAGTTTTTTCATGAAACTTGTTGCAGTAGGGACATTGATAATCGGTGAACTCCACCAACGTGACCGGCGCGTCTTTACTGCCCTTCGCATAGGTATCCCCCAGCATGAGGGTGACGTTTTTACTGGCCGCCCACCCGGCGTCCTGCCACACCAGACAAGATAATGAGAATAATGCTGTTAACAAAACCGATATTTTCATGGTTCCCCGCATCGCTTAAAAAACTTCAGCCGCAGGGTACCATCCCGCGCCATTGCCACCAAGGCTGTCGCCATTTTTGACCTTTCAAGAGCCTGCAATAATTGCTAATATCATTATTAATTAATAACATCCCGCAACCAATCCGTCGACTTATGACCGAATTTGAACATGCGCAGGAAGCGATGGCGCAGGGCAATCTGGAAGATGCCATCGGCGGTTACACCCGTGCCCTGGAGTTGGACAACCTGTCGTTGCGCAACCGCACCCGCGCCCACAACGCACGCGGCAACGCGCACCTGCTCCTGAACGATTTCGACCAGGCGTTGATTGACTTCAACCGGGTGATCGAACTCAATCCCAAATCCCCTTTTTCATACCAGTCTCGCAGTCTCGCCTATTTCAAATCCGGCCGGTACAACGAGGCCATCACCGATTTCACCCGGACGATTCAACTCGATCCGGAGTACGTCTACGCCTACATTTACCGGAGTGACGCTTATTTTCGCCTCGGCCTGTTCGATCACGCGATCTCCGATTACGAAAAACTGATGGAGCTCAATCCCGAGGACCTGTACATTTATTTCAATCGGGGGCTGGCTTATTTCTATAACGACAAATTTGAAAAAGCCGAAAGCGATTTTGAACAATGCCTGGAGCTGGACTCGCAAGACGCGCAAGCCATGATCTGGCTGTACCTGAGCCGCGAACGCGGCGGCAGAACCGGTGAACTGCAACTGGTCGCGCAATCAAAAAATATGAAACCGCGGCATTGGCCGCATCAGATCGCGTTCATGTTACTCGACAACCTGACGCCGGAACTGTTGTTGGAAGACACCCTCGACGCCGACCCCAATGTAGAAAAAGAACGTTTGGGCGAAGCCTATTTTTTCATTGGCCAGTACCATATTGTGCGGGGACAGGATTTTAAGGCTAAAGAGAATTTGCAGAAGTGTGTGGCCACCAGCGACCATGGAATCATCCGCTCCGCCGCCCTCATGGAACTGGAGCGCTTCAAGCGGGAGTAAACGCACGCCGGGGAAGCGCCGGAACTGAAAGAGGTCACACTCGGTAATGCGACCAATCAAGGTTGGGCGTCATTGAAAACCTTATGAATATTTTGATTTATGGGGCCGGGGCGGTGGGGCTGGGGCTGGCCTCCTGCCTGCTCAAAGCGGAACAACAGGTTGACCTGATCGGCAGAAAAGCAACGATCAACGCGCTTCACCAACACGGCCTGCAACGCACCGGATTGTTCGGTGACTTTCACAGCCCACCCTCCCAGTTCGGTGCCGTCCTTGACCTGATTGACCTGCCGGATAAGATTTACGATTTCATCCTGGTCTGCACCAAATCGTTCGACAGTCCTGACGCGGCGCGAGACCTGGCGCCGTTCGCCAAGGATGCGCTGGTCGTGCTTTGCCAGAACGGTTGGGGCAACACCGAAATTTTTTCCAAATTATTTTCCAAAGACCAAATTAAAAACGCGCGGATCATCACTGGATTTTTGCGGCCGCAAAAACATCAGGTGGCAATCACCGTGCACGCCGACGCCATCCACCTGGGCACCCTGTTCAGCGCCGATAATTCCGATGAAAGCACCACCGACTTGCTACCGCTGGCCAGCGCTATCGAACAAGGCGGCATCCCGTGTTCCGTCACTCCGGCCATCGGCCAGGATCTGTGGGCAAAAATGCTTTACAACTGCATGCTGAACGGGCTCAGTACCTTGTTCAATGTGCCGTATGGTGTGCTGGGGGAGTC
>SMVS01000124.1 GCA_004357435.1 Nitrospina sp.
AAGAACCAGAGCCACCAGAGCTGGTTTGACATCCAGTTTTTTGTGCAGGGCAAACTGCTTGTAGTTGCGGAAAAACCAGTAAACGCCGTAAAGGGTGCCGGATAAAACCTGATACCAAAAAACTTTTTTAAAAGACCGGGAGTTGGGAACTCCGGCAGGCGGAGTGGGCGGCAGATCCTCAGAAACTTCAGGCTCGATTTCTTCCAACGGCGGCGCTGGATCGTCAGCTTCAAGCGCCTGCAACTCAGCGTCGGTCAGCGGCAACAATTCTTCTTCATCCGTGTCTGACGATACCAATTCGCCTGCCGGTTTCGGTAGCACACCACCGATTTCTTTATCTTCGTTCGATGCTACTCGCTCGTCTTCCGGTTCCGGCAGAACACCACCGATTTCCTTATCCGCCATAAAATTATAAGCCTTTGAAATTAAAAGAATAATCCAGCCTTTATCAATTTATAGGAACGCCACACCGGATGCAATTGAATTTTCTCCAGTTGAGCGTAAAATCAATAACTATAAACCTTTTCAATCAGCCGGAGGCATGGCAACTCCTAAACTGAAAGTTTTATTTTTGTGTACCGGCAATGCGTGCCGGAGCCAGATGGCGGAAGGCTGGGCCCGGCATTTGCGAGGCGACCGGGTCGAACCGTTTTCAGCGGGAGTCGATCCGCATCGCTTGAATCCTCTGGCGGTGCAAGTGATGGCCGAATGCGGAGTCGACATTGCCGGCCACACGTCCAAGCATGTCGACACATTCTCAGACATCCCCCTGGATATCGTGGTCACGGTATGCGGCTACGCCCATGAAACCTGCCCGGCGTTTCCGGGACCAACGCGTGTCGTGCATGTCGGCTTCGACGATCCACCCACGCTCGCCATGACCGCCCAATCGGAAGCCGAAGCGCTGACGCATTACCGCCGGGTGCGCGACGAAATAAAAACTTTTGTGGAGAACCTTCCCGACAATCTGGATTTGAAAAAATGACAACGTCCGCAAAAATATTCCGGCGGATGGGGATGCTCCTCTGCCTGGGGCTCCTCCTCGGCGACCTGCCCCTGCACGCGCACGAGCGGGAAACCTTGCACGTCGTCGTGGTTGGCGACACGGGCATCGGGGAACGCGGCTACCGTCCTGGATTTCTTGCGGTGGCCGAAGCCATGCGAAAGGAACGGGCGGATGCGATTCTGCACCTGGGCGATTTTGTTTATCAGGCGCAATGGTTCCCCCGGGAATGTCCCGAACGCTATCTTGATGAAATCCGCAGGACGCTGGTGGCTCCCTACCCGGTGCGGATTTTTGTGGCGGGCGACAACGACCTGCCGCCGCAAAAAAGAAAACCCAAAGCCTCCGGGTGCTGGGACAAGATCGCTCCCATGGCCACTCCGTTCGACAGCTTGAGCGGTCCAGTCCCCGCGCCGCTGACAGGGACGATGCGGTTGGGCAACGCGTTGTTCGTGGTGTTGAACGTTTACGACTGGCAAGACCCGTCCGGCTGGTTGTCGCCAATCATCAAAGAAGCCCGCGACGCAGGCCGTTGGGTGATTTTCGCCCTGCACGAACCGGCCCTCACCACCGCCTGGTATCTGGAGAAACGCCAGACCGTTTTGAAACAAATCAATGCCCTCAGTCCCGACCTGGTATTTGCCGGCAACCAGCACGCGTACGAACGGTTTCATCCTATGGGCATTCCGCGGCCGGATGGCAGTCTGCCGGTGGCGGTGAAATCCGTTTACGCGCAAGGCGAGGGGGTGACGCATATTGTGGCGGGCGGCGGCGGCGCGACGTTCAAACCGTTCGCCGACCAGCAGGGAAAAGCCAAACGCACCGCACCGAAAACCGTGTTCGACGCGCTCGCCAAACGCAGTCTCATGTTTCATTATTTAACTTTGAAAATTTCTCACGACTTTCTCATCGTCCAAACCTACCGGGTGTGCCCTGCCCCCGCGACCCACGATGACAAACAAAATCCGCGCTGGCACGCGGACGATCCGATGTGGGAGAACATTGTTTTGGAGTGCGACGGCCAACCGCCGGGCACCGCCCTGTTCGATCAAATTGAAATCAAAAAATAGTTTTTAAAACAGGACGATCAGTTTTTGAGGAAGGCGTTGACTTCTTCGATGGTCTTTTTGACGTCGGCGGCGGATTTGTCGATGGCTTTTTGTTCATCCGGGGTCAGTTTGAGTTCGATGATTTTGTCGATGCCGTGCGCTCCCAGCTCCACCGGCACACCGAAGAAAATATCTTTCCAGCCGTACTCGCCATCCAAATGCGCGGTGCAAGGCAGGATCCGGCGCTTGTCCCGCAAAATCGCTTCGACCATTTTGACCACCGACGCGCCGGGCGCGAGGAAGGCACTCCCGTTTTTGAGCAGGCCGACGATCTCGGCGCCGCCCTTGCGGGTGCGCTCCACCAGCCGTTCGATCTGCTCGACCGACATCAGATCGGTGATGGAGATGCCGGACACCGTGGTGTAGCGCGGCATGGGCACCATGGAATCGCCGTGCCCGCCCAGCACCATGGCGTCGACATCCACCAGCGAGCAGTTCAACTCCAGCGCCACAAACGTGCGGAAGCGGGCGGAGTCCAACACGCCGGCCATGCCGATCACATGATTGCGCGACAACCCGGAAACTTCCTTGGCGAGGTAGACCATGGCATCCAGCGGATTGGACACCACGATGATGATGGGGTCCTTGGAGTGGGCCATGATCTTCTCGGTCACGTCCTTGACGATTTTCGCGTTGATATTGAGCAGGTCGGCACGGTCCTGACCGGGTTTGCGGGGCACACCGGCGGTGATGACCACGATGTCGGAGTCGGCGGTGTCTTTGTAATCGTTGGTCCCCACCACAATGCTGTCGAACACCTGCAGGCATCCGGACTGTTGCAGATCCAGCGCCTTGCCTTGCGGCACGCCTTCGATAATATCGATCAAGACAACGTTCCCCAGATTTTTATAAGCCACCAGTTGCGCTACGGTGGTGCCAACCTGTCCGGCGCCAACAACCGTGATCTTTTTTCGCATGAACCCGCTCCTCGCTAAAGTTGCCAGAGAAAACCAGGGGGCCGGGAAAGAAATCTAATTGCCCGGCGCCTCCTGCATTTCAACTTCCACCGCTCCACCCATCTCCTTTCAAACCGCGGACTGCGGTCATCAAGTCGCAGGGTCGTCCTAGTCACCCAAAATAGTGTTGAACGTTGTGCTCGGACGCATGGCCGCCTTGATCTTTGCCGGGTCCGGGAGATAATACCCCCCCATATCCACCGGCTTGCCATTGGCGACATTCAGCTCTTCAAGAATGACATCCAGCTTTTCCTCAAGCTGTTTAGCGATCGGAGCAAAGTGCTCTTTCAGAGCCGCATCGTCACTTTGCGTGGCCAGCTCCTGCGCCCAGAACAGTGTCAGGTAAACATGGGTGCCGGCGTTGCTCAACTCACCCACTTTACGGCCCGGTGATTTTTTGTTTTCCATCAACTTGCCGGCGGCCCGATCGAGCGTTTCAGCCAGCACTTTCGCTTTGGCATGGTTGCGTGTTCGGCCTAGATGCGCGAAGGATTCCGAAAGCGCCAGGAATTCGCCCAGAGACTCCCACCTCAAATGGCCCTCTTTTTGAAACTGCTGAACATGTTTGGGCGCTGAACCGCCCGCCCCAGTCTCAAAAAGACCGCCGCCCTTAATGAGCGGCACGATGGACAGCATCTTGGCACTCGTGCCCAGCTCCAAAATCGGAAACAGATCGGTCAGGTAGTCCCGCAGAACATTCCCGGTGGCGGAAATGGTGTCCTGACCTGCTTTGGCGCGTTTCAGCGCGTGATTCATGGCATCCACCGGAGCCATGGTCTGAATTTCCAGACCGTTGGTATCGTGATCCTTTAAATACCGGTTGAGCTTTTCAATCATCTGGGCATCGTGCGCCCGGTTTTTATCCAACCAGAACACGACCGGAGTGGCGGATGCCCTGGCCCGGTGGATCGCCAGTTTGACCCAATCCTGAATCGGAATATCCTTGACCTGGCACATGCGAAAAATATCCCCCTCTTCGACATCCTGTTCCAGCATGGATTTGCCGCCGCCATCCACCAGGCGAATCACTCCCTTACCCGGAGCTTCAAAAGTTTTGTCGTGAGAGCCGTACTCCTCGGCCTTTTGTGCCATCAGGCCCACATTCGGAACCGTTCCCATGGTGGTCGGATCGAACGCGCCATTCTCCCTGCAAAAATCAATCGCGGACTGATAAATGCCGGCATAACTGCTGTCCGGGATCATGGCCAGGGTGTCATGCTCGTTACCATCCGGGCCCCACATTTTTCCGGAGTTGCGAATCGAAGCGGCCATGGAGGCATCGATGATGATGTCGCTGGGAACGTGCAAATTCGTGATGCCCTTGTCGGAGTCCACCATGGCGAGATCCGGCCCGTTCTTAATGCAGGCTTGAAGGTCCTTTTCAATTTCCTCCTTTTGCGCGGCGGGCAAACTTTCAATTTTTGTAAAGGCGTCACCGATGCCATTGTTGGGATTGACACCCAACTCTTTAAACACTTTGCTATGTTTCTCAAAAACGTCCGCAAAGTACACGGTAACCGCGTGACCAAAAATGATGGGGTCAGAAACTTTCATCATGGTGGCCTTCATGTGCAAGGACAACAAAACCTTGCCACCCTTGGTGGCTTTCATTTGATCCTTGAAGAATTGACGTAAGGCCTTGCGGCTCATCACGGTGGTATCGATCACATCGCCCACATCCAGCGCATTCTTTTCTTTCAGCACCGTGACGGTGCCACTTTCATCAACAAATTCAATACGTCCATTGCCCGCCGACTGATCGGTAATGACGGCGGACTTTTCATTGGAGCAAAAATCGCCACTCTTCATAGTGGCCACATTGGTTTTGGAGTCCTTCGACCACGGGCCCATTTTATGAGGATTGCTTTTGGCGTAATTTTTCACAGAAACCGCGGCCCTGCGATCCGAGTTGCCTTGCCGCAATACCGGGTTGACCGCGCTGCCCTTGATCTTGTCAAATTTATCTTTGACGGCTTTTTCCTCATCGTTTTTTGGATCTTCAGGGTAGTCAGGGATTTTATAGCCTTTGGATTGCAGTTCCGCGACAGCGCCTTTTATTTGGGGAAGGGACGCGCTGATATTAGGCAACTTGATGACATTGGCTTCCGGCTTGAGCACCAGTTCACCCAGCAATGCCAGATCATCCGCTTGCTGTTGCTCTGGGGTGAGTTGCTCAGGGAATTGCGCAATAATTCTACCCGCCAGCGATATATCCTTCGTGCCCACATCAATACCTGCCGCTTGGGCAAAACATTGTATGATTGGAAGCAATGAGCCACTCGCCAGCTGAGGGGCTTCATCCACTTTCGTGTAAATAATATCTGGTTGTTCTGACATCGCTTTTACCTCATTGAAGGATTGCTTTTTACGGAAATATTTTAATAAATCAGATGGCTTTCAACTTTTATCTTTCGTTTGTCCAAATGAAAAACCAAGTCGACTCAAGACCCTGAGTCACAAACTTAAAAGACCTTTTCGACCCTCGATCAAGAGCGTGATAGGACCCCTCAAATGCATAGTGAAATGATTGGGCAAGCTAAA
>SMVS01000125.1 GCA_004357435.1 Nitrospina sp.
CATGGCAAATCCACGCTGGTGGGCCGCCTGCTGGCGGACACCGACAGCCTGCCGACAGGCAAACTCGACTTCATCCAGAAAATCTGCGACCAGCAAGGCAAGGATTTTGAGTTCGCGTTTCTGCTCGACGCGCTGGAAGAGGAGCAGAAGCAGGGCATCACCATCGACACGTCGCAGATTTTTTTCAACACCCGGAAACGTCCTTACGTCATCATCGACGCGCCCGGGCACAAAGAGTTTCTCAAAAACATGGTGACCGGCGCGGCCTACGCCGAGGCGGCCCTGCTGTTGATCGACGCCAGCGAAGGCGTGCAGGAACAATCGCGCCGGCATGGCTACATTTTGCGCTTGCTGGGTCTCACCCAGGTGGCGGTGGTCATCAACAAAATGGACTTGGTCGGTTACGACGCCGAGGTCTATTACAAAATCAAATCCGAATACGAAGCGTTTCTCGCCTCGATCGACGTCCAGGCCATCGAATTCATTCCGGTCTCCGCCAAGCTGGGCACCAACATCGCCAAAACCACCGGGGACATGCCTTGGTACAAAGGCCCGACGGTGCTGGAGATGCTCGATCGATTCCATGACGCCGTGCCGCAAACGCATCAGCCGTTTCGACTGCCGGTGCAGGATGTTTACAAGTTCGACGAACGCCGCATCATCGCGGGCCGCGTCGAGGCGGGCCGCGCCAAAGTGGGTGACGAAATTATTTTTTCGCCGTCCAACAAACGCGGCGTTATTCAGTCGATAGAAGGCTGGAGCGTGCCGGCAACGGCGCAGACCATCGAGGCTTCGCAATCGGTGGGCATCTGCCTCGAAGACCAGATTTTTGTGGAGCGCGGGGAGATTGCCAGCCTGGTCAGCCAGATGCCGATCGTGACCACCACCTTCGACGCCAACGTGTTCTGGATGGGGAAACGCCACCTGAAGCAGGGCGTCAACTACCTGCTGAAGCTGGGCACACAAAATGTAGAGTGCGAGGTGGTGGATTTCAAAAAAGCCATCGACGCTTCGACCCTGGAAACCCTGCCCGATCAGGACTACATCGCCAAGAACGACGTGGCCGAACTGACCTTCCGCACCCGCCAACCGATCGCGTTTGACCTATTCACCGATATCGCGGAAACGGGCCGGTTCGTTCTGGTCGATGAGTACGATGTGTGCGGCGGCGGCATCATCACCTCGTTCACGCCGCTGTCGGAAGTCGACCGCCTGGCCAACGAAGTCCGGGAGCGCGATTCGCATTGGGTGCAAGGCCTCGTCACCCCCGAAATGCGCGCCTATCGCAACGGCCACATTGCCGCCATGATCCTGCTCACCGGCAAAGCCGGCGTGGGCAAGGCCCCGCTGGCAGGCAAGCTGGAAGAATCGTTGTTCAACCAAAACTACAAGAGCTACCTGCTCGACGGACGCAACATTCAGTGGGGCCTCAGCGCCGACATGGACCAGGAAACTTATTTCTCCGGCGGCGAAGCCCTGCGCCGGTTCGGCGAAGTCGCCAAACTATTCATGGACGCTGGCCACGTGCTCATCTCCACCTCCAATATATTCAATCAGGACGATCATTCCAACATCACCCTCCTGGTTCAACCCAGCCCGGTGATCGAGGTGCAGATCACCGACGACACGTTTCCCAAGGGCAAACCGGAAGTTGTCCTGACCGTGGCCGAGGCCGCCGACCACGATAAAGCCATTCAAAAAATCATCGATTACCTGAAAGAACAAAAAATCCTGATCGGCCAGAATTATTCCATATAGAAAGTCTCTGCTAGAAGGGGAAGTTATTCATGCCCCACCATTGTGGACCGCCAGCAGAGAGCGGCCGTTGCCTGCAGGGGCACCCTGCCCGGCCAAGCGCCGGAGCAAAAAAGGCCAAACGCCGCTGGCGCTCAACAAGTGTGGGGGACAACTCAAAGCAGAGGCCCTCTGCCTCCGCCGCAGGGGGAAATTTCGATTGACTTTTTCCGGGTCTCATGACAACGTAACGCTCAATTTTCCAAATTGAGTGAACCACTCGCTTAACAGAGGGTTTTTCAGCCATGCCAATAGTCACCGTTCACAATGCCGAGACTGGCGAGGTCACAACTTTCAAGGCCGGGTACGGTGCCAACCTGCGCCAGGCCGCGCAGTTCCAGGATATCGATCTCTACCAGGGGATCTGGACCCAGCTCAACTGCCGTGGCATGGGTTTCTGTGGGACCTGCCTGATCGAAGTGGACAACATGGAAAACGTGAGCGACCACAGCCTCATGGAAAAACTCCACAAGGTGGGCGAAAATCAGAAACTGGCCTGCCGCACCAAAATCTACGGCGACATCACCATCAAAGCCAACCTCACCAAGGATTGACCCGCAGAACGACGCGCAGTGCCTCTCCCCGGTTCCAACCTCAAAACATCTTCAGAAGAATCAATAACGGCAGAAGGATCAGTCCGATCACCGTCACCAGTCCGTGGTACATCACGTCCCATTTCCGGCTGATCGGGACAAGTGTGATAAAGTACAGGCAGATGGCGTAGTCCCACACGCTGTTTTCGGAGTGAACGCCATTCATCACCAGATAAAGCGCCAGACACACCAGGATTGAAACGTACATGATGAGGTGGGTCCGCAACCATTGCTTTTTTTTATTTTGCAGTGCCATGCCCAGGCCAATGAACAAATTCAAAATGTTGAGGCCCATGGCGGTGACCACCCAGATGAGTGAAGGGGACGACCCGACCTGCGGGAAAATCGAAGCGAACATAAAAAGGTTCCTGACGCTGCTAATGAATTGAAGGAAGGGATTCTAGCATGAGTTTTGATTTGACCGGACGAAAAGTCCTCATCACCGGCGCCGGTGACGGCATCGGCCGTTCTCTGGCGCTGGCCTTCGGCGAAGCCGGAGCGCGGGTCGCCGGGTGCGCCCGCACCGAGACCCGCATGCAGTCGCTGGCCGATGACATCCAGGGCCACGGTCATGTCTTGCAAACCGCGGACCTGACCCGCCTGAAAGACCTGGAAGCGTTTCAAAAAGAGGTTCTGCAACAATTCGGCGGGCTGGACGTGCTGGTCAACAACCTCGGCGCCGTCGGCAAGCTGGCGGATTTTATGGAACTGTCCGACGCGGACTGGCAGGCATCGTTCGAGGTCAACCTTCTGCCCGCGGTGCGGCTCAGCCGGTTGTGCATCCCCAGCCTGCGCCAATCCAAAACCGCGCGCATCATCAACATCACCTCCATCGCCGGCATCCAGCCCAGCCCCGTGTTCCCGCATTACAGCGCGATGAAAGCCGGGCTGTGCAACCTGACCTCGTCGCTGGCGCAAACCCTGGCGGGCGACGGCATTCTGGTCAACTCGGTATCGCCCGGCCCGGTGTGGAGCCGCTCGTGGGAAAATGAAGCCCGCGCGTCCGCCGAAAAATCCGGCATCCCCATGGAAGCCGTGGCGCAGGAAATCAAAACTTCTACCGCGCAGACCGTTTTACTCAAGCGCATGGGCGTGCCAGAAGATGTCACCGGCCTCGTCCTGTTCCTCGCCTCCGACCACGCCTCGTGGGTCACCGCCACCAATTTCACCGTCGACGGCGGCGTGACCCAAAATCCTTATTGAATTAAGTAGCGAATCGGAAGGAGAAAGTAGTGGGAAACCAGAGAACTTTTTAAAATAGTAGTGAGGTGTAGAGTAATGGGAATTTATGATGGTTTAAAAGATATTGTAGCCTTCATTCAAGAAAGCGGTAACGTCGAGTTGCTTCAGCGGTTCACCGCTCTTCAGACGGATGTTATGGGTTTGATTGAAAAGAACAATGAATTAATGTCAGCAAACTCTAATTTAAAAAAAGAGCTTGAATAATTAAAGGAAACGTCCCAAGTAAGCAAATCGCTTTCTTTTGAAGGAAACATGTATTGGTCGGTAGCGAAAAAGCTAGGAGGCTCAAAAGATGGTCCTTTCTGTCCAGGCTGTTGGGATTTAAATAAGAACCTTATTCGACTAATAAAACTGGAGAATAACTGGACATGCACTTCGTGTGAATTTAGTATTTGGGCATAATAATCATTATCCTTTGATTTATCAGAATATTTGCAAGCTTCAAGTACCGGCTTTAACTATAAGGTTTATCCCCCCCCTTCGCTCTTACCGCCCAAACTTCACATCCGTGCTTTTAATCCGTGGTAAATTTCCTCGATGATGGCGGGCAGGTCGTAACGGTAGTTCCAATCCGGACAATCCTTTTGAAAACGGCGGACGTCGCTGATCCACCAGATGTGGTCGCCGAGGCGGTTGGTTTCATCGTAGGTCCAGTCGAGTTTGTTGCCGGTGATGTCTTGGCACAGCGTGATGGCTTCCAGCACCGAACAATTGCTGTGGCGCCCGCCGCCGATGTTGTACACCTGCGCGACTCCGGGTTTCAGGTAAAAATGGTACAGCGCGTTCACCAGATCAGAACTGTGGATGTTGTCGCGCACCTGCTTGCCCTGATAACCGTAAAGCGTGTAGGGTTTTTTCTTGAGGGTGCAGATCATGATGTAAGACAAAAACCCGTGCAGTTCGGTTCCGGAATGCGCCGACCCGGTCAGACACCCGCCCCTGAAACAACCCGTTTTCATGCCGAAGGTGCGCCCGTATTCCTGCACCAACAGATCGCCTGCAACTTTTGAAACGCCGAACAGGCTGTGGGTGGTGTCGTCCAGACCCATCGTTTCGTCGATGCCGTTTTTATAATAGGGATGATCCGCCTGAATTTCCCAGCGCGTTTCAAGTTCCTTTAGCGGCAGGGCGTTGGGCCGGTCGCCGTACACCTTGTTGGTGGACAGGTTGATGAACACCGCGTCGGGGCAATGCCGGCGCGTCATCTCCAACAACACCAGCGTGCCGTTGGCGTTGACGCTGAAATCCGTGATGGGATCACTCGCCGCCCAATCGTGGGAAGGCTGGGCCGCGCAATGGACGATGAGTTGGATATCGGTATTGTGCTCACTGAACAACCGCGCCATATCTTTTTCAGACCGGATGTCCAAGGCGTGATGCCGGTAACCGGGGCATTCTTCCTCCAGCTTTTGCCGGTTCCACCGGGTGGAAGCTTCTTCGCCGAAAAATTCGGCGCGCATGTCGTTGTCGACGCCATGCACCTGAAACTTTTTTTCGGAAAAGAACCGCACTGCTTCGGAACCGATCAATCCCGCCGAACCTGTCACGATCGCGATCGCCAAAACAAGTTTCCTTTATAAAAATCGGAATTTGAACACACTTTTTATGGAAAATCTCGCATTGCCATCATGCCGCTTTTGCTTTATCCTTGGCCCATAAATCATCTCACATATTCATTACGGTCAATATAACAGACATCCCTTATGACCCAAACTATCAATCCCCAAATTTTCCGTGAGTACGATATCCGCGGCCTGGTGGCCCAGGATCTGACCCCGGAAAACGTCACCCTCATTGGCAAGGCCGTCGGCACCTACATCCGGCGCGCCGGCGGCAAAACCCTGTCGCTCGGGTGGGACGTGCGCA
>SMVS01000126.1 GCA_004357435.1 Nitrospina sp.
CACAGCATGGGCCGTAGTAAATTAGTTTTGACGGGCCAAAACAATTTCAGCCGTGGAGATTCCATTGGCGATATCAGTGGCGAAGTTCGCATCACCAACACCGGTACCGTTACCATGAATGTAACCTGCGGTTAAAGTTTTCGAGAGTTTTTTCTAAGCCGGTCTGCCTTTGGGGCAGGCCGGTTTTTTTTGTCCGCAATCAACCGGAATAAAATGTCAGGATAAAAACCCCAAGGGCGATGCGATAAATAATAAAGGGAAGGAGTCCTACTTTGGCAACAATCTTCAACAGCATTTGAATTGCCAAATAACCCGATAAAAACGCCACTGTAAATGCCACGAACAACTCCATACCGGAAAAAAGTAACGCCTCAGGATTTTTGATTGAAGACAGGGTTTCGTGCAAACCGGCCGCAAGAATAATCGGCGCCCCCAGCAAAAACGAAAACCGAGCCGCGTTGACGGGGGAAAGTTTGCTGAATAAACCTGCGGCGATAGTGATTCCCGAACGTGAAGTTCCAGGCAATAGGGCCAGGGCTTGGGCAAATCCAATAAATAGAATGGGCTTCCATCCCATTTTCTCCATGGGACCGTCCTTCTTGTTGCGCGCGTACCGGTCAGCCACAAAAAATACCAGTGACCAGAAAATCAGGTTGCAGGCAACGAAGGTGGCATTCCTGAGATTGGCTTCAATCCAATCCGCCAGCAACAGTCCGGCAATTCCTGCAGGAAAGGACGCGATCACGATACACCAGGCCAAACGCCTGTAATCATCATCTTGCCCTATACCCAAAAGGCCTTTTAGTAATTTCAGGAGGTCATCTCTGAAAAATATAAAAATGGCCAATAAAGTTGCCAGATGGAGCATGACATCCATGGCCAGGCCTTGGTCTTCGAATCCGAACAATATCGGCGCCAGGATCAGGTGGCCGGAACTGGAAATCGGTAAAAATTCTGTCAATCCCTGGATCAGACCTAAAAGAATCGCTTGTATAATATCCATAGGTTCCTATTCGAGAAGAGGTCGCTGGCATTCACCGGAATACTACCTTTTATGAAAACCAAGGTTCAAGGTAAATTCGGCAAGTATATTTGGATTTTCTTGCATCGGGGCGGTTCAAATACAAGATGCTTTTAACCATTTGCTGTGTTTCAGAATTTGTGATATCTTTACGCAGATTTCAGGATGAGGTCTTAAATATTAATAGGTTAAGTGTCTCTGCAACCGCTTGAAATCGGCCTTGGCTTTCCTGCCTCCTTCATAAAAATACAACAATCATTGAAGCCGGCTTAGGTTTTAGTAGGGCAATAATCCACAGATCGGCCACCTGGTATTTTATGAAAGAATTTTCAAGAATCAAGCGACTGCCGCCCTATGTGTTTGACATTGTCGGCCAATTGAAATTGCAGGCGCGGCGACGGGGGGAGGATATCATCGATTTTGGGATGGGCAATCCGGATACGCCAACACCCAAACATATCGTCGATAAATTGTGCGAAGCCGCGCAAAAAGGGAACAACCATCGCTACTCCCAGTCCAAAGGGATTCCAAAATTAAGATTGGCGATTACCGATTGGTATCAACGCAACCATCAAGTGGAATTGGATCCTGAAACCGAAGCGATCGCCACCATTGGTTCGAAGGAAGGCATTTCGCATTTGGCATTGGCCATCATCAGTCCAGGCGACTCTGTCCTGGTGCCGACCCCGACATACCCGATTCATACGTATGCTTTCATATTGGCCAATGGGGATGTCATCGGGGTACCGATGCACAAGGACTCGGATTTTTTTGAAGCCTTGCTTCATGCGTTCAAACAAAATTGGCCTCGGCCCAAAGCGTTGATTATAAATTTTCCGCATAATCCAACCACTCAGATTGTCGAAATCGATTTTTTTAAAAAAGTGGTGGCCTTTGCCCAGGAACACGACTTGATTGTGATTCATGACTTTGCTTATGCCGACCTGGTTTTTGACGGGTACCGGGCTCCCAGTTTGCTTCAGGTGCCAGGGGCTAAGGAAGTGGGTGTCGAATGTTTCACGTTGTCCAAAAGTTATAGCATGCCCGGTTGGCGGGTCGGGTTTATGGTGGGGAACCGTGATATTATTCATGCTCTCGCCCGTATGAAAAGTTATCAGGATTACGGCATGTTCCAACCCATACAAATCGCGGCCATCATCGCTTTGAATGGGCCGAGAGATTGTGTTGAGGAAATTTGCCAAACCTACCAAAGCCGCCGGGATGTATTGTGTGAAGGTTTGAACCGGATTGGCTGGCAGGTGGATGTGCCCAAGGCCACCATGTTTGTTTGGGCCGAAATCCCCGACGCTTTCAAGTCGATGGGCTCCCTGGAGTTTTCAAAACTCCTTTTGGAGAAAGCCAAGGTCGCGGTCTCGCCGGGAATCGGGTTCGGCGAAGGTGGCGATGACTTTGTGCGGATTTCACTGGTGGAAAATGAACACAGAATACGTCAAGCGGTGCGCGGCATCCGGGAAATTTTTTAAACAATATTTTGAGGCATCATGAAGTCAGTAAAAGTGGGACTGATTGGGTTAGGCACTATCGGTGTCGGCGTGGTCAAAATTCTTCAAAAAAATGGGACCTGTATCAGCGCTCGGCTGGGGGCATCGGTGGAATTAACTAAAATCGCCGATTTGGATATCACCACCGACCGTGGCATTGAAATTGACAGGAAGTTGTTGACCACCAACGCCGACGAGGTGCTGACGGACCCCGACATCGATATTGTTATCGAATTGATTGGAGGGTATGAACCCGCCCGAACTTTTATTTTGAAAGCTATCGCGCAGGGCAAGCATGTGGTGACGGCCAATAAAGCTTTACTGGCTATGCATGCGGATGAAATATTTACCGCCACCGAGAAGCATCAGGTCAGCATCGGCTTTGAAGCGTCCGTCGGGGGAGCCATTCCCATCATCCGTTCCATCCGCGAAGCGTTTGTGGCCAATCGGATTGAATCTATCGAAGGCATCGTGAACGGTACGGCCAATTATATTTTGAGCAAGATGTCGGATGAGAATTTGAATTTTGATGTCGTCTTGAAGGAAGCTCAGGCGAAAGGGTTTGCCGAGGCCGACCCCACCTTTGATATTGAAGGCATCGACTCCGCTCATAAAATTGCGGTGCTGTCCCGATTGGCCTACGGGACTCCCATAAATATTGATGATATTTATGTTCAAGGTATTTCCAGGATTTCTCTGGAAGATATTGCTTGTGCTCACGATCTTGGTTATCGCATCAAATTGCTGGCGGTGTCAAAATTTGATGGTGAGGTGTTGGACATTCGCGTTCATCCCGCAATGATCCCCAAAACCAAACCGCTCGCCAATGTGAACGGAGTCTTGAACGCAATCATGATTCGCGACGATCTGATGGGAGAAAATATTCTGGTGGGGCATGGCGCCGGGGCTTTGCCCACGGGCAGTGCAGTGGTTGCGGATGTCGTCGAGATCGCACGCAATATTTTGTGCGGGGCGAAAAATCGAATGCCTGCGCAATCATTCCAAAAATCTCAGGTTAAAAAAATTCCTGTCAGAGATATTTCAGAAATCGAAGGCGATTATTTTCTTCGGTTCCTGGTGGTCGATAAACCCGGAGTTCTCTCCAAAATTACCGGGATCCTGGGAGACCACCAAATTGGGATCAAATCCGTAATTCAGCGGCATCGCGATGACAAAGGCGAAGGCGTGCTACTGGTGATGATGACCCATCGAGCGCAGGAAAAAAATATCCAGGAGGCTCTCGGGAAAATCGACTCCTTGGATGTTATTTGTGAAAAAACCGTTTTGATCCGGGTAGAAGAATGACCCTAGAATTTAAAGCGTGGTTCCAATGCATCAACGGATGTTCGGGCCGCTATCCATTAAATGAAATCATTTATCGGTGCCCGGATTGTGGGGAATTGCTGGAAGTGGTTCACGATATGGATGTCCTGCGCCAACGGTCGGCTGACGAGTGGCGTGACCTGTTCGACCAACGGTACCGCCGACACGACTGGCCTTATGGCAGTTCCGTGTGGGGTAAAAAAGAGCTGGTCTGTCCCATGCTGGACAACGCGAATATTGTCTCCACTTATGAAGGGGGGACCAATCTGTTTTGGGCGGACCGCCTGGGAAAACAACTTGGCTTGAAAGATCTTTGGGTCAAGCAATGCGGTATGGCGCACACCGGTTCGTTTAAAGATTTGGGCATGACCGTTCTGGTTTCCATGGTCAAGCAAATGCGGGCCGAAGGTAAAAATATCCGGGCCGTGGCTTGCGCGTCCACTGGCGATACCTCCGCCGCTCTCGCCGCTTATTGCGCGGTGGCGGATATCCCCGCTATTGTGTTCTTACCCAAAAACAAGGTGTCGTTGACGCAGTTGATTCAACCCATCACTCATGGTGTGTTGACCCTTTCTCTGGATACCGATTTCGATGGGTGCATGAAAATGGTTCAGGAGGTGTGTTCCCAAAACGATATTTATCTGGCGAACTCAATGAACTCGCTTCGCATCGAAGGCCAAAAAACGATCAGTTTTGAGCTCTATCAGCAATTCGATGGGGAAATACCGGATTTCGTCATCGTTCCGGGAGGCAACCTGGGGAACGTGAGCGCTATCGCGAAGGGATTTAAAATGCTGTACGATCTGGAGATCATCAAAAAACTACCCCGGCTGGTTTGCGCCCAAGCCCAAAATGCCAACCCTTTATTTCGTAGTTTTCAAAAAGGGTTCAAATCCTTTAAATCAATTCGAGCCAAAAAAACTCTGGCCAGCGCCATTCAAATCGGTTCCCCTGTGAGCATCAAAAAAGCTATCCGTGCGCTTCAGGAATTTGATGGGATTGTGGGCGAGGCTTCTGAAAACGAACTGGCCAATGCCGTGGGCCGCGCCAACAAAACGGGCCTGCTGTGTTGCCCTCATACCGGAGTGGCTTTGGCCGTTCTGGAAAAACTGGTGGCGGGCGGAGTCATCCAACCCAAACATAAGGTGGTGGTGATTTCCACCGCCAACGGATTGAAATTCACCGATTTTCTGGCAAAATATCACGCCGGAAAATTGAAGGACGTGCAGGCCGAATGCGTATTCCAACCGGTGGAATTACCGGCCGATAGCCAGAAGGTGCGCGCAACCATACTCGAAAAATTGGGGGTGTGATGCCGCCACGCTCTTGTATGGGCCCTACCCACCCCGATGAATCCTTTCAACCCCATTTATCATCTTAAACGGAAATGCGCGACGCGGTGGATTGCTCAATGAATTTCTTAAAAAACTCGGATTTAAAAATAGAGAAGGCTTGACTCATGGCAGAGGACGTTAAAAAAGTTGTGATCATTGGTTCGGGACCGGCGGGCCATACCGCCGCTATTTACGCCGCCCGCGCCAATATGGAACCGTTTATGTATGAAGGTTATGTCGTGGGCGGGTCGGCGGGCGGACAGTTGACCACCACCACCGATGTGGAAAATTATCCGGGGTTTCCCGAGGGTATCGGCGGCCCCGAGTTGATGCAGTTGTTCCGTAAACAGGCCGCGCGGTTTGGCACCGAAATGGTTGCGGAGGATGTGCATGAAGTGGATTTCAGCTCCCGGCCATTTCGAATCAAGGGCGATAAAACGGAGGTCCTGGCGCATTCGGTGATCATCTCGACCGGTGCCACGGCCCGTCGTATGGGCGTTCCCAGCGAGGAAAAGTTATGGAACAACGGGATGTCGGCGTGCGCGGTATGCGATGGTGCCTTGCCTTTTTTTCGCAACAAACCGCTAGCGGTAATCGGCGGCGGCGACACGGCGGTGGAAGAAGCCTCCTACCTCACCAAATTCGGCACGGTGGTTTACATGATTCACCGGCGGGATCAATTGCGCGCTTCCAAAATCATGCAGGAGCGCGCCCTCAATAATGAAAAAATCACCATCCTGTGGGACACGGTTCTGGAGGATGCGGTGGGGGATGAATTTGTCACCGGAGCCCGCCTTAAAAATATTAAAACCAATGAAACCCACGAAATAGAGGTCGCCGGTATTTTTTATGCCATTGGTCACACCCCGAACACCCAGCCCTTCAAAGGCCAGATCGATCTCGATGATAGCGGCTACATCATAGTGCATCCCGGCACCCAAGCCACCAATGTGGCGGGAGTGTTCGCCGCCGGGGATGTTCACGACCATAAGTATCGCCAAGCCGTCACCGCCGCTGGCACCGGATGCGCCGCTTCCCTGGAAGCCGAACGCTGGCTCAGCGAACAGGGCATCGAATAAATTCTCCTGTAAAAGTGCCTTCCTTGAACCTGCAATATTTTTCCGTCCGCCTTGACACTCCTCCAAATCGATCTTATTTAAACTGAGGGACGCGCTAAAGAATAAATTCAGTTTGTTTCTGCCAAGGACGCATGAATTGGGCTTTATGCGTTCCAACCGGACGTGGGGAGAGTTGTATCTTTCCCCACGTCCACCTTTTTTTTACCTTCCAAGCGGTGGCTGAACCCAATCCCCATTAGAGAAATGTCAAACATCCCCGGCGTAAATTAGATTTGGCCAGGGGGTCAGTCGATTTCCACCTGCCTTTGGTGCATGGGGTAATAGAGGGCTTTTTTGATGGGGCGGGTCTCTCCGGTGAGCCGGATCAGGTTTGCATAACCCTCCAGTTGCGGCCGGTAGCGTTCCTTTTCTTCCCTGAAAAATCGTTCCAGATTACCCCCCTCGTGTTTGCCGGTTTTGTAGTCGATGATCCAGCGCACTCCGTCTTCCACATAGGTCCGGTCAATTATTTTATTGACGAAGCGGTTGCCGTCCACCTGAGTCAGAGCGTATTCGGAATGATCGTCCTCGTGCCTGCCCAGGATGTTTCTTCCTTGATTGTCTTCCAGGATATTGCGGAGGGCGGTCATGCCATCTGCCAGGGCTTCATCCAGGTCCGTGGGCGCCAACCCTTCCGCCAGCAAAGCTGTTTGGAATGCAGGGCCAACATCATTTAATCTATTCACATCCCATTGCTCGAGTCCTTGCTGAGTTATTTTCTGAAAATAGCGGTGGAGGACAATCCCCAGGCAACGCGCCTTGTTGCCGGCCCATTCATAAGGCGGCTTCAATTCTTCCTCCAGACTCAAATCAATAGCGGTGCCGGTCTTGATGGCCGGCGGGGGCGGCGGTGTTTTAAAATTTACCGGCAATCGCCGAATTTGGTGGGTCGGATTCACCGGAGATTCGATATCAGTGGGCGGCTCGGAAGGGGAAGGGGAACCCCAGGACGTTTCCAAATAGGGCCATAAATGGTCCAGATGGGAACCGGTCTGCGGCCTGCGTGTGCCATCACTGTTAGCTACGGTATGTCCGAAAAGGTGGAGTTGGTTTTTGGCGCGAGTCGCGGAAACGTACAGCAGGCGGCGCGATTCAAAGTTTTCCCGGTCTTTATTCATGCGCGCGAGGAACTTGTAAATGGGCGAGTCCTCATCCCCTGAATCGGAAATCGGTGCGAGAAGCAGGTCTTCTTCATGCGGCAACCAGATGATCAACTGCTTTTCATTGGACTTGCTCTTTTTCCCTAATCCCGGAATAAGAACGAAGTCGAATTCCAATCCCTTGGCTTTGTGCATGGTCATAATTTGGATGGTGGCGTCTTCGCTTGCCGAGGGGTGCGCATAGAGATGCTCCAAAATATCTTCGAAATGATGCAGGGTTTCAATTTCCCCGGACTCAAGGATCTCAAATATTTTATCGAAAAAAACCTGAGTGTCTTGCCGCGAGTGTTCATCCATACAGGCCGGTCCTCCCAATTCCAGCCAACACCCTTCCAAAACTTCTCCGAAATTATTGTGATGCAGGGCATCGAGAGCCGGAGTCAGGATGGCAACCAGCCGTCCCGCCCGGCGTTTTCCGTCCGCACTCAGTTGCGATAGTAGGCTGGATCGATTCAGCAGGCTCCATACGGATGATGTTTTGTCTGCAACGCATAACCGGTGCAGGTCCTTCAGGGACAGGCCGCACCAGGGTGCCCGCAGGATCGAAAGCCAGGACACCCGATCCATTGGAAATAACAAAGACCGCATGAGCGCCAAGAGGTCCAGAATGACTGGCCGGGAAGTGAGAGGATCGATTTCTTCCGCCCGGAATTTGATGGCCGCCTTCTGCAGGCCTGGTATGATTTTTTTGAGATGTGTGCGGCCCCGCACTAAAATGGCGACCGAACTTTTAGTATTTTCGGATTGGATCTTTTGAATGGTCGCAACCACCTGATCGGCTTCCTCAGTAGACTGCGCGTCATCGATGGGATGCAGAACGACACCGGGTTCCAAGGTGTCCGCAAGCGCGGCGTACGACCGGGTGTAGGCGATGGCACCGCGGTTGGGATCATCCTCTTTGGGAAGGATTGTCGAAAAACACCCGTTGACCCAATCCACGATTCCTTTTTGCGAACGAAAATTGGTCAGCAGTTGAATTTTTTTGAGGCGGACCGATCCGATTCCTTCCTCTCGGATCTTTATAAATAATTCGACCAGCGCGTCGCGGAAACGATAAATGGACTGCATGGGATCCCCGACAATGAACAAAGTGCGTCCGTCCTGGGGTTCCCAGCCTTCGGTGAGCAATTTTAAAAGATCAATTTGTTTGTACGAGGTGTCCTGAAATTCATCGACCAAAATGTGTTGCAACTGCATGTCGAGTTTCAAAAGCAAGTCGGTAGGAGCCATTTCGTGGCCCAGTGCTTTGCGGGCCGACAACGCGATTTCTGAAAAATCCGTTTTCTCCTTTGCACTGAACACCCCTCGGAGGGTTCGGGCGATTTCCGGCAGGAGGGTCAACAAGGCTTCCAGAAAACCCCAATCCTCGTCGTTGGACCGGGGGTCGGGGGCCTGGGCTATTTCTGCCAGTGCCTGCCGCAACGCGTTATTTGAGGACAGGGATTCAACCAGTTCCTTGAAACCTTCCTTCATGGCAATGGCTTCATGTGAATTTGTGGAAGGGAATCCGATCTTTTTATTTACACCACCGGGTTTTCGAAAATCAAAACCCTTGGTTAAAAGAAGATTTGCGATGCCTTGCCATTGGTTCAACTGTTCGATTTTCGGTTGCGGTAATACTGTGATGTCCCTGAGGCATGCCAGGGGATGCTCCGGGTTTTCATTGTGTAAATTGCCAGCGCCGTAAGCGGCAAAGGATGGCAGGTTTTGGGCTAAGGGAGATGTGAAGTGGTGGGCGCAGTTTTCCAATCTGGATTGAACCAGCGCGGAAAGAATCTGCTCCTGATTTTCTCTGCGAGGCGTGTCGGATTTCTCAAAAAATTGAATCATCCACAGATCACGTTTTCTAAGGAGTTGAACGATTCGTTCTAAAAAACTTTCTTTGGAATTGTTCAACCTTTGCAGAATACGGCGAACCACCTCTCCCGGTTTTGTATCCTGTTCGACGAGATCCAGAACCTGGTGAGCTGTTTCCCGATACAACTCAATGGCATTTTCATCGATGCCAAGAGCCGATCCGATTCCAGATAACAGCGGTGTTTGCTGGGTCAGGGAAGTGCAGAAGGAATCGATGGTTTGAACTTTCAATCGTGCGGGATTTTCCAGCAAACGCCAATTTTGTCTTCTGTCCTGGGCCAGCGCGTCTCGTCCCAGTTCCCAGGTGAGGTGCTTGTGCGGGGCCTCCGGCGGCTGGTCCTGCACGGCATCGTCCAGCGCTTGCACAATACGCGCTTTCATTTCACCGGCCGCTTTGCGGGTGAAGGTCATGGCCAGGATGTGTTCCGGTTTTTCGACGTGCGCCAGCAGTTTTAAAAATCTCTGAATGAGTAGCTCCGTTTTACCCGACCCGGCGGGAGCCTGCACCACAAACGATTGCGATGTATCGAGAGCTTCCTGGCGGGCTTCGGCGTCCCGTATTTCGTTCACTCGTCTTCCTCCTCCAGGTCTTCATAACTTTCATCTTTCCGGCACAGAGTTGCCAGGTGACAATTTCTGCAAGTGAGATTTTTATTGAAGGGTTGGACGGAGGTCAATCCATCTAAAAACTCTTGGGCCAGCGCCTGGAGGCTGATTTCCCAGGCGGAGGTGAGCTCGCTCCATGAACCAAAACCGGTCCTGTCATTGTCACCGATGACTGCTATCCCGGAAATGCCGTTGGCGGATTGCGCGACACCTTTGTATGAGCAATTTCCCTTACGAACTTCCGCGAACAGGACGGTGCCGGCAGGCGATTGCAGGTGGTAGAGAGGCAGTTGCGGTTCCTGAATCCTGTCATGGAACCACCCTGAAGTGGATGTCTTTCCCGTTTTATAATCGATGAGAATGGTATTTCCATCTCCGGTTTGATCCATCCGGTCGATGCGAAGTTTTAGTTTTAATCCGGCAACCTCCAAATCCAACTGATTTTCCATCCACAGGACTTTAAAATCTGGCCGCGCCAAATCCTGTTCCATCCATTCCTGCAAAAGGTCTGTCAGGCGCTCCATTTCCATCCGGTAAAAGTGGCTGGACTGGGAAATAAAATCCGGTTGCGCGTTCAGTTCCTTTTCGACACATTTCCTTATGGAGTCTTTCAGTTTATTATTTGATTGCAGTTCATGCAAGGTTTTGGATGATCGTACTTTCCTCCAAAAGTTCTCAAGAATATTGTGAACCAAAATACCCCGGGCCGCGCCGGTCATGTCGACTTCCGGAATTTTGAAATCCCTGGCGCCCAGGCGATGCACGGCGAAAGCGCGAAACGGACATTCCGCTTGATTTTTTAGAAGGGATGAGCCGCCTCCAATCAATTCTTTTTCTTCTGGATGGATCGCCACATGGGTGGCATCCTTATAGATCTCCAAATCCTGCAACGCGGAAATCCGGTCGATCACTCGGTGGCTGGAAGCCTGCTCGGCAAGGGCGGGTTTATCTCCGATGCATTTTAGGAGCGGGCTCAGGGTGAGTTCTTTGTCGCCTTCCCAGTTGGGATAACTGAACACGATATGGTCGGAGGAGGCCAGCCATTTGTGGAAAATTTGTTCGGCGAACTGCAACTCCCTTTCGGCTGTGGAGTGTGGCAATTCGAAACCTTTTTGAAGATGAAATGGGATGAAGGGATTGGGGCGGGGAATTCCCGGTAAAGTATCCGAATGGCATCCCATGATCCATAGATGGTCAAACTTCATTCCTGACGATTCATCCAATATCTGTATCGGTTCTTCGCGCGTTTTGGGTTGGAAAACTTTTTCCTCCGCAATCTGGGTCAATAAGGCGATGGCTCGCGGGCGTCCCACCTTGCCAACCATCCGGTCAAGTGAAGCCAAATCATCCAGACAAGCGTTCCAGGATCCCCAAGTCTGGTATTGAGCGCTGTTCAAAGTTTCCTCACCAGAAAAAGGCCATCCCAACTTTTTTAAAAACCTGGCAACCCGCCGGGCCCACTGGCTCGGGGTTTGCGTCCAATGTTCTTTGCGCCAATTCTGAATGGCGCCAATAACGGAAATAAAAATTGGAATATTTCCATTCTGATATTTCTTAATGAAACGGTCCAACGCTATACGGGTGGTATTCCCGTTGCGCAGTTTTGTGTCCAGAGTGAGCCGGGCTTCTTGTTCGTCTTTATCACCTTTCAGGAAACGGGAAGTGAGAAGATTTGAAAAATCTGAAAAGGACAGGGTGGCGTCATCCAGAGATAAAACCATCAAGGCCTGATGGATCATGGGTTCCTGCGACAAGGGCGACCCCAAAGAAAGGTTGAAGGGCGCTTCCCCGGCGCGCCAGGGATACACACTTTCGGGGTCCAGCTCGGCCCGCATTTCCTTCAATAAAACTGATCGGTAATTCTCCAGGTCCGGCACGATGATGCCCACCGTTTCACCCTTTTTAAATACCGAGCGGACCCAGCGTGCGCATTGCACCGCTTCCTGTCTTTGGTCCAATATTTTAAAAATGGAAATATCTTTGCCCTGACTCAGGGTTTTATAATCCTGTGGTGAATCGGCTTTCTCAGGATTTGGGTTGAATTCAATTTTTGTTTGGTGGTCCCTCAGTAAATCCAACCACGCGTTTAATTGGGGTGTGATCTCGTCGAAGCCCGCCAGTTCAATCCGGTCGGGGGTGGCAATGTCCCCGCGCTTCATCGCTTCCCGGACCGCGTCCAGCATTTCGGAGGAGTCCAGCGCGTGCCATTCCTTTAGCTTTTTCCGATAAGTTTTCAGCCACCGGTGAAAAGAGATTGTTTCCTGAGTCCAGGTGTATTGCTCGGCCTGCACGGGGATGCGGTACTGATTGATGAGGGTGTAGGCTTGGGCGGCTTGCGCGGCCGCACCGCGCAGGTGCAACAGGTCCAGTTGCGAGGTTTCGGGGTCCCGGCGGGCGATCTGCTCCCAGAGTTTTTGGGATTGAAGTTTGGTCAGAACGTATTGTTGTGGCCAGGATTGAAGCCAGATTTCCTTCAGCCAGGAATCCAAAGCGTGAATGGCTGGGGTTTGCCAAATTGGGTAATTGGATTGCGCCTGCTCCGTATTGTGTTGCAGATGAAGCCACCGGGCCAGGCGTGGACTGGCAGTGAGGATCAGAGAATCGGAATGGGTCGAAGGCACCATGGACGCGAAAATTGCGCAGGAGCGCGAATGCAAGAACCGGAGTAAAAACCGGCATAATTATTTATGGACTGAAACCCAGGGTGAAAAATTATTCAGGGAGTGGCCTGAACCCAGACCTCCCCTTTGGTTGTGGTTTCCCGTTTCCAGATCGGCGTGGTGCGTTTCAGTTCCGAAATGGCCCACTCGCAGGCTTTGAAGGTCTCCTGCCGGTGTTCGCCGCAGGTTATGATGAGGACAATATTATCGCCGATGTCAATGTGGCCGATGCGGTGAACGATGCTCATGTCGATGAGTCCAAAATCCGCGATGCCCTTTTCCCGGATTTCCGCCAACTTTTTCTCCGCCATCTGCGGATAATGCTCAAAGTTCAAGTCGGCAATTTTCTCACCCTTGCTCGTCTCCCGGCCCGTGCCCAGGAAAACTGTTATTCCGCCGATGTTGCGGGACGATTTTTTCATGAACTCAATTTCATCGGTGACCGAAAAATCTTCTTTTTGAATTCTGACTTTGGATTCGGTGGCGGACCTCATAAAAATTTCCTTATCAAGAGCCTCCGGAAAAAGGCGGGAGTAGGGCAATTTCATCGCCATCGTGCACCACCGCATCCAGAGAAACGACATCGTAATTGACGGCAACCATGATCTTCTTTTCTTTGATCAAAGTTGCGATTTGGGGCAATGTCTGACTGATAGCTTCCCACACTTGGTCCAGAGTGGTTTCCTTTCCCAGGTCAAACCGTTCTTCATCTTTGCCCGCTATCTGTTTGAGGTTGGCGAAATACTTTACGGTAATCATGGTCACACTTCCGCGGTTTTTTTGCGAACAAATTCGCCGGACTTGCCGCCCGCTTTGTATTCCAAACGGATCTGATCGAACACCATCCCCTTGTCGACGGCCTTGCACATGTCGTAGAGGGTGAGTGCTGTTATCGTGACCGCCGTCAGCGCTTCCATCTCCACACCCGTTTGGCCGGTGACTTTGACCGTGGCGGTGATGTCTATCGAGCACATGCCGGTTTTGGGGTCGGGATCGCGATTTTCCTTGAACTGTATATTGACCCCGGTCAATGCCAGGGGATGGCACATGGGAATGATCTCCGGAGTTTTCTTGGCGCCCATAATTCCCGCCACCTGGGCTACCGCCAGAACGTCACCTTTTTTGATCTGGCCTTCCTGGATCAATTGCAGGGTTGCCGGTAGCATGTGGACCGTGCCCTGGGCGGTCGCCACCCGCTCGGTGATCGCTTTACCGGTGACGTCGACCATCTTGGCCCGGCCTTCTTCGTTAAAATGGGTGAGTGGATTGCTCATGCCACCATCTTACAATAAATGAGTTTGACTTTAAACGTTTTGATGGCTTTTTTCGCCGGGCGGCTCGTACAGGCCCAAAAGGTTGCCATCCCAGTCCTGAAAAGTGGCCATTTTACCATGCGGCCGGATTTGCAGTTCCTGAACGAATCGAACTCCTTTATTTTTCAAGGCTTCTATAGCGTTCTCGATGGGTTGGGCCTGCAGGGAAACTACCGCCGGATTGACCGTCTGAAAAGTTTCTGAGGATTTTAATTGATGCACGGCAAACCGTTGGCCGCCGATGTCGAACTCGGCCCACTCATCCGTTCGCAACAAAAGTTTGAGGCCCAGAACATCACGGTAAAATTCCACCGCCCGCTCCAGGTTTTTTGTCGCATAATGAGTGAACGCAATTTTTTCAAACAGAGCTGTCATTTAAATTTCCAAAAAATTCTTTGAGCTTCAATCGACTCTATCCGGGTCATTATATGATGAACAATGAAGTTTTGGATCATCCTTTTCTTTAAAACAGGCAAATTCGAAAGTAACGGTAAACCATGACTCGCACAGCACGCATGGTCCTGTTGGTTGCCATCACCATGATTTCCGTTCTCATCACTTTCAGTTTTTCCGCTGTTCCTCAAGATCCGGATTACCATAATTTTGCCGACCAGCGGGCGCTATGGGGCATCCCACATTTTGCTGATGTGTTGTCTAACCTGCCGTTCATATTGGTGGGATTTTGGGGGTTGTGGGTTTGTCGAAAAGTGGCGGGGGATCCCTCCCGCATGGCTGATGCGCGGGAACGCTTCCCATTATGGGTAATCTTTTCGGGAATAGTTATGGTGGGTTTCGGTTCGGCTTATTACCACTTTGCCCCGTCCAACGAAACCTTGCTGTGGGATCGGCTTCCCATAGCTTTGGTTATTATGGCGGTGGTCGCCATGATCCTCTGCGAGCGTTGGGATGTGAAGACCGGGATACTTTTGCTGGGGCCTTTGTTGCTCCTGGGGCTGGCGAGCGTGATGTATTGGCAGGCGACGGAGCTGGCGGGGCAGGGTGATCTTCGCTTTTACGGGTTTGTAATGCTTTATCCTATTTTATTGATTCCGCTGTTAGTCGTTTTATTCCCGCCGCGCTACACGGGAATGGGTTATCTTTATCAGATGCTGGGATTGCATGTGATAGCAAAACTGTTCGAGTTTATGGACCGGTCGATCTTTGAAATGTTGGGAGGGCTGATGAGCGGGCACACGTTGAAACATCTGTTTGCCGCTGGGGCGATTTGCAGTTTGATTTTCTATATTCAAAAGCGGCGGTTGATTGCCAGAAAATTTTAAAACCGTGGGTCACTCTTTGCCGTCCGTCACCAGCCTGGCCGATTCGACATAATCGATTTTCCCGGTTGCCAACAGGGGGATTTGATCCACAGTTAAAATCTTTTTGGGATTGTTGATTTCCCCGGTACCACTCTCCCGAATATGAGCGATGATAGCTTCCCGATTGGCATCCGGGTAATCAGTCACCAGCACCAACTGCTCGCCTTTTTTTTCATCGGGGATGCTGACCACGACATGCATGTATTCCGGCCACAGGGACGAGATAAGATTTTCCACCGCGGCGAGTGAAACCATTTCCCCGCCCACCTTGGCAAAACGTTTGAGACGGCCTTTGATGGTGATGTACCCTTCATCGTCAACATCGACCACATCGCCGGTGTCATACCAGCCGTCCTTGGGTGGGACCAGGACGCCGGGGTTGTCTGCCAGCAGATAGCCCAGCATCACGTTGGGTCCATGCACCCACAGCCGCCCGCCTGATTTGATGCCGGGTATGGGTTCCAATTTATATTCAATGCCGGGCAGGAACCGTCCCACTGTGTGAGGCTTGTTCTGCATGGGTGTGTTCAGAGAAAGGATGGGCGATGTCTCGGTGGCGCCATAGCCTTCCAGCAGGCGCAGTCCAAATTTTTCCACCCAGATTCTGCGGGTTTCATCTTTGAGTTTTTCCGCCCCGGCAAACACATAACGCAGGCTGTAGAAATCGTAAGGATGGCCGTGCTTGGCGTATCCGGAAAGGAACGTGTCTGTGCCAAACAGGATGGTGGCGCCCGACTCATAGGACATTTCCGGAATCACCCGATAGTGGAGCGGGGAAGGGTAGAGAAAAATTTTCGCGCCGGCGAGTAAAGGCAAAAGGGTTGCCCCGGTCAGGCCGAACGAATGAAACATTGGCAGGGCGTTGAGGATCGTATCCCGAGGTCCAAAATCCACCCGGGCTCCGGCTTGACTGCAGTTGGCCTGCAGGTTTTCATGGCTGAGCACCACTCCTTTGGGCATGCCCTCCGAGCCGGAGGTGAACAAAACCGTGGCGGGTAAATGGGATGCCTGCACTTTATGGGTGGCCTTGTAAGTCGCCTGTGGAAACTGGCCCTTTATCAAGCCGGTCAATTTATCCCACAGGCTGATCGTTTTTGCCAGGTCTTCCAGGTAGACCAGTGCCACCTCGGATTCCAGAATCGCGCTCTCGGTATTCTGTAATTCAGCCTTATCGATAAACCGGCGAGAAGTGTATACGGTTTTAATTTGCGCGGTGGCACAGGCGGCCAGAATATTTTTACTGCCGGTAGAAAAATTGAGCATCGTGGGGACCCGCCCGTATGCCTGCAATGCGAAAAAGGTGATGAGCGTGTTGACGGCATTGGGCAACAGGACTCCAATGTACTCCCCCGGTTGAGACGTCCTGGCAATGGCCTCACCCAGTATAAAACTGCGTGTCACAAGTTGGCCGCTGGTGAGCGGTTTGCGGTCGATGTCCTCGGCGACGACATGTCTCTTGCCGTGTACAGACCGGATGTCCAATATGGATTGGAACAATGTTTTTCGATAATCACTGCTTTCAAAAATCATGGCGCTCATCAAATCGTACAGTTGGGCGCCCGCTTTAAATCTGCGGGGCCGACCCGTGAGTTCTTCGGGTAGATTGAGCTTTTGAGGTTCCAGGAAAGTCAGTGTGATTTTTGGAAACATGCGGGTGCGGACCTTGCCTTTCAGCCGGGAGAATGGAGTGTACTGAGCGCCGTCGATTCGCACCGGCAATATCCATGCGTCCGCTTTGTCGGCGATCATTCCCGGACCCTCATAAATTTTCATGAGGGAGCCGGTGACGGTGATCCGTCCTTCCGGAAAAATAACGACTCTGGTTTTTGCTTTTATTTTTTCAATCAGAGACCGTGTGGCGTTGGGGTTGGTCGGGTCCAGTGGAAAAGTTTCCACAAAAAACAGAAGAATCCGAACCGGCCAGAGTTTTGCGACAAATGTGTTGATCGCGAAAGTTAATTTGTCGGGTGCGTAGGCGGAGATTAAAACCGGGTCCAGCAGGGAAAGATGGTTGGAAATGATGATTACTTTTTCATCTTTCAATTTTTTGTAATTTTCCAATCCCTTGATTTCAACTTTGTAAAGGGTGGTGAAAATCCATTGTAGAAATGATTTGATCAGGGCATCCGGCAAAAGTTTGCAGATATAGACCGCCACCGCCGCGTTCAATATGGCGATGGTGAGAAATACCTGGGTGACGCTGAATCCTGAGATCAGCATGATGGCCGTGCCGATGGCCGAAACCACCATGAACAGGGCGTTCAATATATTGTTGCTGGCGATGGTGCGGGAGCGGTGACTGGGTTCGCTCCGCGATTGCAGTATGGCGTACAAAGGCACGATATAAATGCCACTGCAGACAGAGATCAAAAACATATCGGCAAGAATTCTCCAACTGGTGGCGTGGGACAAAAATGCGGCCGCTCCGATCATTTCTTCCGATGACGCGTTGAACGTGTGCTGGCTGGCGAAATAAAGATCGACGGTGAACAGGGTCATGCCCAAAATCCCCAGTGGAACGTAGGTCGCGACAATCTCTCCCCTCAGTAATTTGTTGCACAACAGGGAGCCGATGCCAATGCCGATCGAGAAAACGGTGAGGAAAAGGGTCACCAACTGTTCGTTGCCGCCGATGATGTCTTTGGCGTAGGTGGGGAACTGGGCGAGAAAAGTAGCGCCCACCAGCCAGAACCAGGAGATACCGAGGATGGATAGAAAGACATCGCGGTTTTTTCTGGCATTTTTGACGATGTTCCAGGTCTCCTGGATGAAATTAAAATTGACGATGAGACCGGGGGCGGCCGCTTGGCCACGCGGGATGTACCAACTGCTCACCCAGCCCAGGCTGGCAACCGCCAGCAACAGGGCGGAAACGATCCAGATGCCCTGCGAGGTTAATATCAACAGGCCGCCGATAATGGTGCCGATCAAAATAGCAAGAAATGTTCCCGCCTCGATCAAGCCGTTGCCGCTAATCAATTCGTCTTGTTCCAGTTTTTCCGGGAGGATGCCATATTTGAGGGGCCCAAAGAAAGAGGACTGGATTCCCATTAAAAACAAAATGCCCATTAGCAAAGCGACGTTTTCCAGATAGAATGCGACCGTCGCGCCCAGCATGATAATAATTTCGGCCAGCTTGATAATTCGAATCAGCTGGGTTTTTTCGTATTTATCCGCAAGTTGTCCGGCGGTGGCCGAAAATAAAAAGAAGGGGAGAATGAAAACTCCAGCCGCCGCGGTGATCATGAGTTGGGAATTCAATCCGGCTTGCTCGGCGAGTACGTAAGCGATCAATATGACCAGAGCGTTCTTGAAAATGTTGTCGTTGAACGCTCCTAAAAACTGAGTGATGAACAGCGGCAGAAAACGCCGGGTTTTGAGGAGGGTGAATTGATTGTGTGCCATACGAAAAGTTTGCCTGCCGATGATTTAATGG
>SMVS01000127.1 GCA_004357435.1 Nitrospina sp.
GCAAATGATGGCAGATGGCGTCATCACCGAAGGCCAGGGGTCCATGCAGGGCATCAAGCAGTATTTCCGGGATCATCCCGAGGACGTTCAAAAATACCTGTTTCAGAATCACCGCTATATATTTTTTGATTTGGCCGAGGGCGGCGCGCCCCGCGGTTCGGGAGGTTCGGAACTGGTGGGAGGACGCTCCATCGCCACCGACAAATCGATCTATCCGGCGGGCGGGCTGGCTTTTATCATGTCGGAAAAACCCGTATTGAATTCGGCCAACGAATTCATCGGCTGGGAAAAGTTTTCACGCTTCGTGGTCGATCAAGATACGGGAGCCGCCATCCGCGGACCCCGCCGGGCCGATCTGTATTTCGGCGTCGGCGATACGGCCGGAGCCGGGGCCGGGCGTCACTACCGCCACGGCAAAATGTTCTACCTGCTCCTCAAATAATTTCCCTCACCGCTACGCGCGGGGCGAATGAAAATCTCTCTCCTTGATATAGGGAAGGGGTTAATTTATGACAGGATCAACAGGACAACGGCAAACCACTAAAAATCATCCTGCCCCCTCTTCATAAAAGAGGGGCTGGCATTCTCCCGGCGTCCAGCCGTAGGCTGGTCACTCGGGTTCGGAGTAGAGGGTGACGAGGCGTTTGTCGATGAAGTCGAAGCGCTCGGTGCGCACCCATTGTTGTTCCTTGTCGGGGGCGCCCGCCACGGCGGAGAAGTCGAGGTTTTTGAGATTCCTTTTGATCATGCTGGCGTAGGTGACGGTCTCGGGTTTCTCCGCGATGTCCAGAAAATCCACGGTGGTCATGAACGAGGTGCCGGTGGTGACGATATCGTCCACGATCAGCCAATGCGTTTCGGGTGAAAAGCTTGGCATATTCAACTGTTCCAGCTCGATGCGCTTGTGCGGCATGATGTAAAAGGGCAGGTCCATGAGCGTCGCCAGCCGATAACCGATGCGGATGCCTTCGGTTTCGATGCCGACCACCACGTTGAAGTTGCCGTGCTGTTCCTGCCAGGCTTTCAGCTTGCGGTGGAGGAGCAGGCAGTAGGCCTCGTTCATGGTGTCGGACAGCCCGGCGTAATCATAGTTGTAGCTCGAGCGCACGCCCGGCCCGAACACAAATTTTCCTTCCTGCTTGATCTGGGAAAACACGTCGCCTCTCCTTAAAATTAATAAAACGAAAAACAGTTCAATTGAAAATCACTCTTCTTCCGGCCAGCCGTACTTTCCGATCAGCGGCACAAAGTTGCATAGCGACAGACGGCGTTGCCGGACCTGACTGCCGTGACGGGTCAGGACCACCAATTCCTGATTTTCCGCGCCCCCCACCGGGGCGACAATGCGGCCGCCGTCCTTGACCTGTTCCACTAAAACCCGCGGCACATGGGGCGCGGCGGCGGTGACCACGAGGCAATCGTAAGGACCGCGGTCGCGCCAACCGTAGGTGCCGTCGAATATCTTGAAATTGATGTTGGTGTACCCCAACCCGTCCAGCAAAACTTTGGCATGCTGGCTCAGGCTTTTGACACGCTCGATGGTGAATACCTGCGCCGCCAGTTCGGCCAGCACCGCCGTCTGGTAGCCGGAACCGGTGCCGATTTCCAGCACCCGCTCCTCACCTTGTAACTGCAGGGCTTCCGACATGGCCGCCACGATGTACGGTTGCGATATGGTCTGGCCTTCGCCGATCGGCAACGGGTGATCGCCGTAGGCCTTGTGCCCCAACGAGTCCTTGACAAATAAATGGCGCGGCAGGCGGCGCATCACCTCAATCACCCGCATATCCTTGATGCCGCGGTCGATGACATGTTCTTCAATCATCTTCTGGCGCTTGCCAGCGTGTTGTTTGAGCGAATAGGATGTTAGATTCATGGCGCCCATTCAATTGAAAGAGCGCAAAAAGCTGGCTCCCGAAACAAGTTATTCTCCAATAGCGTTGGTGAGATCAAGCCAATGTGAACCGGGTTACCTAATGTATCGGGCTGGACCCGCTCACTCTGGAATTGCCATGAACAGGATAAAAAGGGGGTGTGACCCCGGCCTCGGGAGATTGCAAAATTTCCATTTTTCGGGAATCCTGATAAAAAATCAGATCCCACTGGTCTTGATTCCCATCGTATTTCAACAGGTAGATATTGTCATCGTCGGCTTTGACTTTAAAATAATCCGCAGTTTCGCCGTACCAGCTATCGATGAGTTCCCGCACTTTAAAAGAACGCTTGGTGTCGCGTTCAATCAAGTGGAACGCCACCGGCCTTTCATTGATTTTATATCCTGAAAAGCACTCGACCCTGACCATGCGGTTATGGTATTCCTGTAAAAACCGAATGTAAACCTTTTTTCTCAGGATCATTAATCAAGCCCGTAAATTCATCAATTAACTTTGATCCAGGTGCCCCGGCCTCATGAAAAATATCGAAATCAGCCGCCTCCAGCAACACCTCGAACAGTTGGTCGGAGAAAGAAATCCGCGCACTTCCCCGCAATCCCTGCGGGCGGCGGGAGACCTGATCGCCGGCAATTTTGAATCGACCGGTCTGGCGGTGCGCCGGGAGGAGGTGCCTTTCGACGGCGCCTCATTTCAGAATATTTACGGGACGCAGGCGGGCACGGAACCGGAACGGGGTGCGTTCATCATCGGCGCCCATTACGATACCGTGGAAGATTCTCCGGGAGCCGACGACAACGCCAGCGCAGTGGCCGCGCTGTTAGAAATTGCCCGGTGCCTGCAGGGCATTCCGCTCCGAGTGCCGCTGATTTTTACAGGCTTCACGCTCGAGGAATATGGCTTCGTCGGCAGTCGGCTGATGGCCGAACGCCTGCGGAAAGATGATGCCAACATCCTGGGTATGATTTCACTGGAGATGCTCGGCTACCGAACGCGCCAACCCGCATCGCAGACTTACCCACCCTACATCGATCCCCGGAACTACCCGGACACCGGGGACTTCATCGCGGTGGTGGGCAACGAGCCGTCATCCCGTTTGACCCAAGCGCTGGCGGACACCCTCAAACAAAAAACCCCCGCGCTCGGCGTCGAACATTTGTTATTGCCGGGGCGTGGGGATGCGTTTCATGAAATGCGACTGAGCGACCATTGCCCCTTCTGGGAAAACGATTTCAAGGCAGTGATGGTGACCGACACGGCGTTTTTCAGAAATCCACACTACCATCAACCTTCCGACACGGTGGCCACGCTGGACCTGGAATTCATGCGCGACATCGCCGCTGGCCTCGTCTCTTACCTCATCGATCCGGCAGTTTAATGGCTGGACGTTTGGAATTTTCGGCTGAGGGTCTTTTTGTCTTTATCGATGGATTTTTGAATATTGTCCGATGCCATCCGGCCTCGTTTTTTTATGAAGGACAGAACTTTTCGGCCACTGGACTGGCCTTGCGAGGAGGTTTTCTTAACGTTCTTTTTCGTAGATTTTTCTATTTTGCCAACGGTCTTGCTGGCATCTTTTTTTTCTTTACCGCTATCATCTCCCAGCCATGAATTTATATTTTTTTTAATCTTCTGAAAAAAACCGACCTCACCCTCAGCGGCAGTCGCCTCACCGGCAACCAGGGGACCCGTGAGGCAGACCACACCCAACAGGACGGCCATTATCAACCTTCGCCATTCAGACAGAACTCGCATCCGCATTCTCCAGATCGCATAATTTCAACCCGAAATAGTTTCAGAAACTTTAGAGACATGAGTTCTGAAACTATTCACGGCATCCCGGTATCATGTGCCTGATATTTTATTGGGAACCCTGACCCGTCTCCGCCTTATCACTCCCGCCAGCCAGTTTTTTGAACGAGTCTATTAATCTGTTGGATTTTTTTTCACCCATCTGTTTTTCACCTTCCTTGGCATGCATTTCGTTATCAAGCTGCTGAGGCTTGGCTTTCTTCTTTTCAATTTTCGCAACCACCTTGTCTTCAGATTTTTTTGCACCTGTTGATTCCGGCGTCAAAACTTTTATGGTGTCCCTCACGGTGTCGGTCACGGTCTCCGCAATTTTGCTCAACACCCCCTTGGATTTTTCTTTTTTCTCGACTTTCACCGGCGTCTTGGCCGGCGATTTGGTTTTCTTTACAACCTTTGAGGTTTTTACCGGTTTCTTGGGTTCTTTTTTAACGGTTTTATCAGCCGCTTTTTTGGCCGGCTGTTTGGCATCTTTCGATTCCGGCGTCAAAACTTTTATGGTGTCCCTCACGGTGTCGGTCACGGTCTCCGCAATTTTGCTCAACACCCCCTTGGATTTTTCTTTTTTCTCGACTTTCACCGGCGTCTTGGCCGGCGGTTTAGCAGACGCTTTGGCGGACGTTTGCGGGGCCGGCTGAGCCGGCTTTTTCTCTTCACCCAGCTTGGCTTTCAGTTCATTGTTAGCACTCTTTTGAGAGGCTTGACCCTCAACCTTTTTCCCCGCCAGTTTGCTGAATGCGTCTTTAAGGATATTCTTTTGGGCAGGCTTGGACTCTTCCGATTTTTCGGTTTCGGACCAAGCGACACCACCCATCAGGCCCACTATGAGCCCAAAAGCAACCAGCACTTTTCCGAAATAATGCAAAACGACCATCTCATTTCTCCATTCAATCCAGTTTTCACTCTCTTTAGTATATTCGATTCGACACAATTAAACAGCCACAAATTACCCTCATAATCTTGTTGAAAAGAGCTTGTTTGGAAAACATCTTGAAATAAAAACTCTTTTTGTTCAGAATGCGGGTTTCTTTCATTAATTAAACGAGCGTGGGAAATAATGCTGGCTTTTGCTAAAGACATCACCGAAAAGGACCCCAGACACCCCGATGAGGACAACCAATCCAAGCTCAAGGACTACATGGATTATCAGCGCCGGCTGGACCACGAAAAATTGATCTACCACTCGCTCGACCATGGCAAAACCTACCTGCAAAAAACCATCAACGATGAGCGGGGGGACGCGGGCAAAATTAAAAAATACCTCAGGCAGGCTTTTCCCGTGTCCTGTACTTTTGCCGATTCCGGTACTTTGATGTTGATGTTGCGGAAACTGATCAACGCCCACAATGAGAGCAACAGCTGGTATCGCCTGAATGCTTTTTACTTCAGCGTGGTTTTGGATTGCATGGAACGGTTCACCCGGGTTTACAACCGGCTGGTCCGCGAGGCACCCGAAAAGGCGCTGGAATATAAAATCTCCGAGGGGGTGGAGGTCGATTTCGACGACTGGGTGCGGTTGTATTTCCATGACCTGGACTTCATGGTCGGCAAACCCCTGCAACAGCCGCACTTCACTTTTCGCAAGCGCAACCAGGCCGTTGAGGAGTTCGTCAAGAAAGAACAAGCTACGGGAGTTTCCCGTGGCCAGGCCATGGAAAGCGCCCGCGAGAAATTCAACATCGAACCGGATGCCATCAAAGCCGTACTCGGCAAGCCGATCGATGAGAAGGACCTGGAACTGCTTTTCACTTCCGCAGAGAACCCGATCTATGAGTATCTCTACGACATCAATTCCGATGAGGGGTTCTTGGATGGCGAATCCTTGCTGGACCACGCCTATTTTCTGGGCCACCAGTTGAAGGGATTGAGCTTTGAAGAAGCGGAAACAATTGTGAGTGATATCGAGAAACTTTCAAAGAATTAAAAACGTGATACACTGGGTCAAGATAAGGCATCGGCCCCAAGGTCGAATGCAACTTTTTCAAAAACTTCAACCGACAGGACATTATGGCGTGGGATGATTTACACGAGCAGGGCAACTCTCAGGACAAACCCCGCGGTGGCGGCGGTTCGCATAAAGGGGGGGGCTCCGGCGACGGCCCTCAGTTTCAAATTCCTCAGATCAAGCTTCCAAAATTCAAGGGTTCCACTATCATCCTGGCGGTGGTAGCGGTCTTGGCATTGTGGATCATACCCAGTGTTTATTATTCCGTGGGGCAGGATGAAGAAGGCGTGGTGACGCGGTTCGGCAAGTATGTCCGCACCACTCAGCCCGGCCCGCATTTCAAATTGCCCTCGCCGATTGAGCGCGTCTTCAAACCCAAGGTCCGGCAGGTGCGCCGGGTGGAGATCGGGTTTCGCACGGATCAAGGGCGGACCCGTGATTTCCCCAATGAATCTCTGATGCTGACCGGCGACCAGAACATCGTCGATATCGACATGGTGGTCCAATACCATATCGTTAACGCCAACCATTACCTGTTCAACGTGCGCCGACAACAGAAGGCGGTGCACAATGTTGCCGAAACCGTCATGCGCGGCATCATCGGCAGCAAGAAAATCGATGAAGCCCTGACCACCGGCAAGGCTGAAATCCAAATCCTGCTCAAAGAACAAATGCAGGTGTTGTTGGATAAATACGAATCCGGCATACAAATCGTGACGGCCCAGCTGCAAAGTGTGAGCCCACCCGCGCAAGTGGCCAGCGCCTTCAAGGACGTGGTCAGCGCCCGTGAAGACAAGGAGCGCATGATCAATGAGGCTCAGGGTTATCGTAACGCCGTGATCCCGGAAGCCCGGGGCAAGGCCGCCCAGATCGTGCGTATGGCCGAGGGTTATCAACAGGAAGTGATTAAAAAAGCCGAGGGTGACGCGGCCCGGTTCCTGTCTCAATACCGGGAATATAAAAAAGCGCCGGAGGTCACCCGCAAGCGGATTTACCTGGAGACCATGGAGGAAATTTACCCCAAGATGAATAAATTTGTGATCGGCAGCCAGAGCGGCGTGGTGCCTATTCTGCCCCTCGGCCCAGGCCTGGAAAACCTGATGGGAAGATCAAAATAATGAACCCATTTCAACGTCCACTAAAAAGGAAGCTATGAAACCCATTGCCATGATCATCGGCGCCGTCGTTTTGGTCCTCGCGTACAACTCGGTGTTCACCGTCAACATGACGCAAACCGCGCTGGTACTCCAACTGCAGGAATACCAAAAAACCATCCACGAACCGGGATTGTATTTCAAAATACCCATCTACCAGGAAGTCCGGTATTTCACCAAACAGTTACTGGTCAACGACGAAGAGCCCACGGAGGTGATCACCAAGGACAAGAAGAACCTGCTGATCGACAGTTACTCCATGTGGCGCATTACAGATCCGCTGTTGTTTTTTCAAACGGTACATTCGGAGCGGGGCGGTCAGGCGCGGCTGGACGACATCATCAAATCCGAGTTGCGGGTGGAACTGGGCACCCATGATTTAATCGATGTGGTCACCATCACCCGGGAAGCGATCATGACAAAGGTCGCCACTGAAGTGAACGTCCAGTCCATTAAATACGGCATCGAAGTGTTGGATGTCCGGATCAAACGGGCCGATTTGCCGCCCGAAATCGCCAATTCCATTTTTAGCAGAATGCGTACCGAACGGGAGCGCATTGCCAAAGAATACCGCTCCGAAGGCAAGGAAGAGGCCACCAAAATCCGCGCGGAAACGGACAAGGAGAGAGTCATCCTGATCGCCGAGGCCTACAAACAGGAACAAATCATCCGGGGTGACGGCGACGGCAAGTCCACCAAGATTTACGCGAACGCGTTCAACAAGGATCGCAAGTTTTACAGCTTCATGCGTTCCATGCAAGCTTACAAGCAATCATTCCAATCCGGCACCACGATCCTGCTCTCGGAAAATTCGGACTTTTTGGAGTTTCTCAACAAATCCCGCTGACCCGGGCTCCATTCACCGCCATGGTTTTCCTTTCTCCCGCAAGCCCATGAACATTCTCATTGTCGGCGCTGGCATCGTCGGTTTCAATCTGGCGCAGGAACTCTCCCAAGAAGGCCACGACATCTCCATCATCGATGCGGATGCCGAGAAGATCAAACGCATATCGGACAAGCTGGACGTGCTGGCGGTCCAGGGCAACGGCTGTATGCCGAGCGTGCTTTTGCAGGCTCGCATCCGAGACGCGGAAATGTGCATTGCCGTCACCGATAAGGATGAGATCAATCTCATGGTCTGCTTCCTGGCCTTCAAGTTTAACGTTCGGCAACGCATCGCCCGGCTCCGTAGTATGGAATTGACCGGCGACGGCCAGGTGTTCAAACTGGAAGAGTTGTATGTGACCCAGGCGGTCAACCCCCGGGAAATCATGATCGATTCCATTTTAAAAATCGTCAAGACTCCGGGCGCCATCAACGTCGCCGAATTTGCCCAGGGCCGGATTCTTCTGCGCGGTTTTGATATCACCGAAAATGCTCCCCTGGTGGGCAAAACCATTAAAGAAATCCGGTCGGTCTGCGAGTTCAATTCCTTTCTGGTGGTGGCCATCGTGCGCGATGGCAACCTGATCATCCCCAAGTACGAACACACCATCAACGTCGGCGACAAGATTTATGTGGTGGTGGACAACGACACGTTGCCGCTGGTCCTGCCCATGCTCAACCGAAAGGTGAACGAAATAGAAAAAGTGATCATTTACGGGGCCGATCGCCTGTCCATCAACCTGGCGCGGCAACTGGAAACTTTCGTGGATGATGTGTCCATCGTCGAACCCTCGCTCGACCGCGCCAACGAAGCGGCCGATCAATTGGACAAGACCGTCGTCCTGCACGGCAACGGCACCGATCCCGACCTGTTCAACGACATCAATACCAAGGAAGCGGATTTGTTCCTGGCCTTGTCCGATAACGACGAGCACAACATCCTGTCATCCGTGCTGGCTAAAAAA
>SMVS01000128.1 GCA_004357435.1 Nitrospina sp.
AATGAAATCCTATGCCCGGATATGAGAAAAAAATACTCTACAGCACTAGCCTGATTTTATAGAAGTTGAGTCGAATGGAATTCGCCAAGTAGTTCCATTTAATCACATTCATAAAGGCGTAGAGAATTATCATAGCGGTTTTTTAAAGTCAAGTAATATTGTAGTTTGGGGTTTTAAACCAACAAATTAGCTCTAATTATCAGCTGGAGACGGTTACGGAAGTTTCCTTGAAACTACGGGCGGCAAGCTGGCCGCACGCTCCCAGAATATCAGTGCCGCGATTTTTCCTGATAAACACAGAATAGTTCTTTGACAAGAGATATTTCTGGAATGCCAAAATGGCGGCCTCCGCTGGCGCCTGATAGTCAGATTCAGCAAACCCGTTGAAGGGGATCAGATTGATCTTGCTGGGGATGCCGTGCAACAGCTTGGCCAGTCTTTTGGCGTCGCCGGGGGTGTCGTTGATTCCCTTCAAAAGGACATATTCAAACGTGATGCGCCGCGTGGGTTTCAAAGGATAGCTTCTCAGGCAATCCAGCAAAACCCGAATGGGATACTTTTTATTGATCGGCATGATTTCGTTGCGGGTGCTGTCTTCGGTCGCGTTGAGGGAAATAGCCAGGTTGACTGGCAGGTTCTCATTTTTAAACTGTTCGATTTTATCCACCAGCCCGGCGGTCGACAAGGTGATCCGGCGGTTGGAGATTCTCATGGCTCGCGGAGACGTCATCAACCGCAACGCCTCGCAAACCGGCTGATAGTTGTCGAGCGGTTCGCCCATCCCCATAAAAACGATATTGGTGATCTGGTCCACCTTTGGCAACTCCCGGTTGACGGCCATGTATTGTCCGATGATTTCTGCGGTGGACAGATTTCCCTTGAGGCCGAGGGTGCCCGTTAGACAAAACGAACAAGCCAGACGGCAACCCACCTGCGTGGAAATGCACAGCGTGTTTCGCTTCTTATCCGGCATCCAGACGCTTTCAACCTGGGAACCGTTGGCCAGATCAAACAGGTATTTGATGGTGCCGTCTTTGGAAAAGGTTTGCTCCGCGATTTTAGGGAGTTCTACATAGTAGTGGCGGGCGAGCCGCCCCCGCAGGTCCTTGGAGAGATTAGTCATTTCATCGAACCGCTCGACCTGGTAATTGTAAATCCAGTTCAATACCTGGAGCGCGCGGTACGGCGCGATGCCCCATTCGGCCAATGTCGCCTTCAGGCGGGCTTCGGGAATACCAATTAAATTAATCAATTGTGATTTTTCCATGGCGGGGGTATTATCAGATTATTCACCAATTAAATCAATAAAGATGAATGCGCAGGCCATAAACCTGCGGCCCATTGCCCACCATTCGAGGTTTGAGATGGCTGTCTGCAGCGATATGGCTATGAATGATTGCTTCAGGATATTAAAGGTTCGTGAAGGTTCATCCTGGAAGGTGATTAAAAAATCCTACCATGCCTTGGCGACCGAATTCCACCCGGATAGAAACCCGGATGATCCCTTTTGTGAAAACCGATTTAAAAAAATCTCTCAGGCCTTCGAATATCTGGAACAACATTACACTGAAAATCACACCGTAATGGTCAACGAGATTGAGCCTTCAGGCGGAGAGTCTGCCGGCCACCCCCAGACCGACCCATTGCATGGTGTGCCGGCTACCGATTGGAAAAAATTTGCGGGTTATTGGAGCCAGCAGGTGTTGCAATTTTTGCGCGACTCCGAAAGAGTGCTCCTGATGCTGGATGTCAAGAGGACCGTTAATATCAATCACGAAATCGCCGCCCACGGCGGGTCCATTAGAATCAAAACTCCCCGGGAAAGTTTTTACGTCACTGTTCCCAATGGTTCCATTAATGATTTTTCTTTGAGAATTCCGGGCAAAGGCGACGCTGGAATTTTAAACCGTGTGCGGGGAGACCTTCTTTTGCGAATTCGGGTGCAAACAAATCCCCATGCGGTTCAAAGAGCGGATTATTACTATCGCGTTGCAGTGCCCAGGAACCGGAGCGATATGAATCGGGTGAGAATTCTACAAACCCATCAAGGGCCATTGCAGTACACCCTTCCCCAAAAGCCTTTCAACGGTCAAACTCTGGTCTTTAAGGTGCCATCGAGCAATCAAATCCAACCCCCAGCAAATCACATTATCGTAATCAACCTGGTTTGAAGTATAAGATCTGTTTGGGCGGTTCCGAATAAGTCTGGTACGTTTTAACCATAATGGTGGCACTGAATATTGAAATCAGGATGGTGCAAACAGCCAGACTGGCAAGCGTCTCATAGTGGGCGCCTTTGGAGATTTTGGAAAAGCTCATTACGCTGACGACAATACAAAGCAGGGTCAGCGCCAGCGCCACCCCCATCAAAGACTTGAGCAGGGACGACAGCACTATATCCTTGTCCATATGATTGAGGGTCGCCATCGCCAGGGATACAGGAAGTATGCTGAGGAAGTACGGCCACAATGCCCAGCCGACATTCTCGCTCTTGTTGCGGTGGTGCATCCGGCGGCCGAGCCAAACCAGGAACAGGATCAATCCTCCTGAAAAATAGTCGATGATATTTTTTTGCTTTTGTTGCTGACGAATGTGGTTCAAGGAGCCCAAAACATAGTTGGAAACCTCATCATCTCCCATCTCGTAAAAGCCACCCCGGCCGGTGTCATAGGCAAAAACCCGGGCTGTCGTGGACTCCGCGGGCAGAGAAATCGCCCGATACTTGCCGGCGTCGGAGGATTCGATCTCGAGATAAACGATGCCCGTGTGGTATTTTAAATTATACTTTTCAATTTGAACCAGGTTACGTGCGTATTTCTGGTTTTCCTGATGGTAGGCTTCCTGAATCACCATCAAATCGAGCAGAGCCTGGCGGGCTTGGACATCCTGGGTGGTTTCGTACAGGTTCGTGCACCCGGCGAGCATGGCCAGTGCCGCCGCCATCAGGATGAATTGTAAATTTTTGCATTTATTCATTAAATTATTCTGATAGTCTTTGAAATCGAGGGGGCTAACTTATAGCACAGGAAAATTTTCAGAGCAAGCTGGGCCTTCCCAATACTTGATGAGAGATTTGCCCAACACGAAAACTTTATAGGAACCCAAATGTTTCAATGGGAGATCGATGTGTTTCTCCTTCTCCGAAGGGGGCTAGGGGGCTTTCCCCTTGGTGTCGCTACCGACTTGAGAGGCCATACAAAACCGCGATTCTTGGTCGCTGATCGCTCCTCAGAATGACAAGAGGTTATGGCATTGTCATTCTGAGCGTCAGCGAAGAATCCAGGTATTTGCGAAAATTTCATTAATCAATTCCTATCCACAGGCATGATGAAATCACACGCACTTTGGAAACATTTAAAATTCGTGACCGGCAATACTCACAAGCTCCGTGAAGCCCAGGAGATTCTGGGGATCGACTTGGAACAGCAGGTTCTGGACCATCTCCATGAAATCCAGACAGCTGACATACGCCAGCTGGTGGAGCACAAGGCTGAGCAGGCTTGGCAGGAATTGCAGTGCCCGGTGATGGTGGAGGACTCCGGACTGATATTCACCGCTTGGAACGGTCTGCCCGGAGCGCTGGTCAAATGGTTTGAGAACAGCGTGGGCTGTGCGGGCATGCTCAAAATGCTTCAGGCTTATGACAACCGGGAGGCCACCGCCCAGTGTCTGGTGGCGGTGCACGACGGGGAGAAAATCCGTGTGGCCGAAGGCAAAGTCCGCGGCGTCATCGCCGGCGAGTTGAGAGGAAATAACGGATTCGGGTGGGACGTGATGTTCATTCCTGAAGGCCATACCCGGACCTACGCTGAAATGAGTTCCCAAGAAAAAAATGCCATCTCGCACCGGCGGCTGGCGTTTGAAACCCTTAAAGGGATGCTGTGATCAGGCCAGTTGAGCCAAACTGTGATACAGGTTTTTGAGTTGGCTTTGAAAAGTTCTTAGTTTTTCATAAATGGTATCGGCATGCTCGGGCAGGGAAGCGGGATTCATTTTCGCATGGGCCGTCACCATTTCCTGCCAGTCGATATTTGGTTCCAGCCAGTTTTGACGTTTTGCCAACCCAAAACATTCCTCAGCGGTTTCACATTGCAGATTCTGGAGGTGGGCGCCGGCGCGGATGCATTTCAGGGCGCTGTCGAAGGTGAACCCGTAGCGTTGCAGGGCGGCATCCCTGAAGTAATCGGTTTTCTGCTCCTTCTGAAATTCCTCCATCCGCTTTAAATTCCATTCCAGATGGGTCAGAAGCACTTTCAGAGGCGGCAGTTCCTCTTGTGGTGGGGTCATTTTCTACTCGATTCCAAATATTATCGTCGATGCCCTGGGCATTTCGGGTTTTATACCTGATGCGATGCCAGTCCTTCCCCGCATTTGGGAAGAACTTTTGAATTGATTTTTTTATAATGGTATTCTTTTTCGCTTAAATGCAACTTTTTTCACCTCATCCGCGAGAAATGTGTCCATGGCTGATAGCAAACGATTTATTGATAATGGCGATAGTACAATAACCGACACCAAAAAAAATTTGATGTGGACCAAGACCGACTCCATGATCGAATTGAAAAAATGGGTCAATTATCAGGACAGTGTCGATTGGGTGAGAGTCTTGAATGAAAATGAATATGTGGGTTACTCGGATTGGCGTTTGCCGACCCGGGATGAAATGAGCGGTTTGTATGATGAAAGTTTTTCAAACTCCGACAAGTTTGGAAAACTCATCCACATCAGTGATGTTTTTACCAAGGGATGTGGGTTTAGCGTGATTGCCAAAATGATCGATGGCCGGTTCCGCACCTGGGTTTTGAATCTCCGGGATGGTGAATACACCAATCCGGACGGATTGTGGACTTTGACCGAAGCCGCGCGTGCGGTTCGTACCATCGTTGAAAATGATTAACACAATACACTGAAGAGGAGCTGTCTGCATGTCTGATGAAATCCATAATCCGCCTTCTCGTATTTCTGAGAATGCGTGGATTCAGAATATGGATCAATACCGTGAAATGTATAAGAGGTCCATCGCGGACCCTGAAGGATTCTGGGCGGAGGAAGCGGAGAAGTTTGTTTGGTTCAAAAAATGGGATACCGTCCGCAAGTTCAATTACAACGTGAAAAAAGGCAAAATTTTTCTGGAATGGTTTATAGGCGGCAAGACCAATATCACCGTCAACTGTCTGGACCGGCATATTGAAACACGGGGCGATCAGGTGGCCATCCTCTGGGAGGGCAACGAACCCGGAGAGAACAAAACACTCACCTACAGCGAACTGCTGAGTGAGGTTTGTAAATTTAGCAATGTCCTGAAAAAATATGGCGTCAAAAAAGGCGA
>SMVS01000129.1 GCA_004357435.1 Nitrospina sp.
ATGCAGGATTTCGGTATGGCGGATATTTTAATCAATCACCCTTCCATGTATTTACTCAGCTATGCTTTCGATGAAAGCTTTTGGGGTGGTTTTGAAAACAAGCTGTACCGTGTCTTTCTTTACCCGGACGATCTGGCCTCTCATGGAGACTATTTCAAAAAGGTTTATGAGTTTACGAAACAACCGTATTATCAATCCGGTTCGGAATTTAAAGAATGGGAAAACCATTTAGCGGAAAACATTGAATTAGGGATAATGTCATCCATTGCCCTTCCCAGTGTTTTCCGGTACTTTGACAAGACAACCTACCACCAGACCGAATTTCTTCTGGGCAGACTGGGACTGGCGAGCGCCGCCTACCGTTCCGATCATGACAAATATCCGGCGACGCTTAACGTGCTGGTGCCAAAATATATCAGGGAAATCCCGAAAGACCCGTTCGACGGCAAACCTCTTAAAATGAAGGCGGTCAATGATGGGTTGATCCTGTACGGAGTCGGTGAGGACCTTAAAGACGGCAACGGTGCGGCCTATGACAACGTAACGAAACAAGGCGACATCGCCTTCTATTTAGGTTCCGCCTTCAAAGAACACCGCCTGAAACCGGCCATCGAAAAACAGCGCCAGCAAGAGGCAAAAAGAACGAACAAAAGGAAAAAATAGATTCTCCGCTCATTTGCTTATTCATCCGGGCGGATGAGTGGTGAAACCGCTCTCAATGATATAAACTGGGGCCATGCAACCCAAACTGGTCACCCTCGCCGCGTTCAACATGCCCTACCAGGCCCACCTCGCCAAATCGCGCCTGGAGTCCGCAGGCATTCCCGTGTTCATCCGGGACGAACACCTTATCAGCATCAACTGGTTCTACTCCCCGGCTCTGGGCGGAGTAAAGGTGCAGGTGCCGGACGTCCACCTGAAAGAGGCGCGGGAAATTCTCGACTCGGCGTCGGACGTCGAACTGCGGGACGAGGAAGCCCTGCAGGCCACCATGCCGGAAGAACCCGGACCGGAACCACCGGAATTGATGGAATGTCCGCAGTGCGGAAGCAAAGGATTCGTGGAGGAGCTCCACTACCCCGTCGAACGGTTCCTCAATGAATTGCTGTTGGGATTGCCTTATCTGTGGCTGGGACGTCCGCTCCAGTGCCGCGCCTGCCGCCACACCTACCGGGCACAGTAAACGCTCCCTTCACCCGCCGCCCTTTTTGTCATACACTGACGGTATGGAAACCCGATTCGTCACCATTGCCAGCTATCACATGCCCCACGAAGCAGAGGTGGCCGCGTCCTTCCTGGAGGAAAAAGGCATCCCGACAATGATTCGGGACAACAACACCAACCCTCTGCAAGGCGGGTATGTGGAAATTCGCCTGCAGGTGCCGGAACAGGACGCCGACGACGCTCTTTATATTCTGGACACAATAATGGATGAGGGGGTCGATCTGCTGGAAGACATCGAAGAAGATTATGAAATTGAAGAGAAGGAAGAAACCGCTGCGTCCTGGAAAGACCCGGATATCAACCCGGTGGTTTGCCCGCGGTGCCTCAGTGTCAATGCCCAAAAAACCCTGCCCAGCCCGGTCCCCGGATGGCTGAACGCGCTCCTGCTCGGCATCCCAAGAATGTTCTTCCCCGCCCAACTGCAATGCCGGGGCTGCGGCGCTATCATCCAATAAACTTAAATCAGGTCGTATATTCCGCGTTGATGCGGACGTAGTTGTAGGAGAGATCGCAGGTGTAGGTTTCGGCGCTGGCTTTGCCCAGGTGCAGGCCGACGGCGATTTCGATTTCCTTGTTCTTCATTTTTTTCCGGAGCGCGGACGCGGACACGCCTTTGACGTGCTCCCCGTTTTTGACCAGCCGGGTTCCGTTCAGCACCACCTCCAGTTTCTCCGGCTTGATCGGCACTCCCGCGTTGCCAACCGCGGCGATGATGCGCCCCCAGTTCGGGTCCTCGCCAAACAGCGCGGTCTTCACCAGCAGGGAATTGGCGAGGCGCTTGCCGATCCGCTCCGCCTGCTGTTTCGTCTTCGCGCCGCTCACTTTAAAGGTGACGAACTTGGTGGCGCCTTCGCCGTCCTCCACAACTTTAAACGCCAGCGTTTTGCACACATGGGTCAACGCTGTCACGAAATCCCGGTAAGCCTTCGATCCCGCTTTGACGGACGGGTTGCCCGCCGTGCCGTTGGCCAGTAACAGCACCATGTCGTTGGTGCTGGTTTCGCCGTCGACGGTGATGCAGTTGAAGGTCGGGTCCACCGCCTCTTTCAAAGCCTTGTGCAGGGCGGATTTGCCGATCCGGATGTTGCTGGCGAGGAAGGCCAGCATGGTCGCCATGTTCGGCTGGATCATGCCCGATCCCTTGGCGATGCCTCCCACCACAACATCGCCATACTGCACCGCGCAGGTTTTGGACACCAGGTCGGTGGTCAGGATGCCTTCCGCGGCCTGGACCCAACCTTTCGGGGATAACTGATTCACCAGTCGGGGAATACTCGCTTCGATTTTGTTCACCGCCAGCGGTACGCTGATGACGCCGGTGGAAGCGGTCAGCACTTCTTTCACCGGAATGCCCAGCGCCTTCGCGGTTGCCGCCACCACCGCTTGGCAATCCTTCACGCCCTGCTTTCCGGTAAAGGCGTTGGCGTTGCCGCTGTTGACGATTATGGCGCGGCTGGTTTTGGAGGTCTGGAGCGCTTTCCGGCTGATCGGCACCGTCGGCGACACCACCTGGTTGAGCGTGAACACCCCGGCCGCCGTCGCCGGCACTTCGGAGACAATCAGCGCGAGGTCCTTGACGCCCTTCTTCTTGAGGCCGCAGGCCACCCCTCCGGCCAGAAACCCCGGCACCCGAACCTGTTTCAGCTTTTTCAGTTTCATTATTTTGAATCAGGGGAACAGCGGGGGATGGTCGAGTCCCGTGGTCTCGCCGATCCCCAGCATGAGGTTCATGTTCTGAATCGCCTGGCTGGAGGCGCCCTTCATCAGGTTGTCGATGGCGCTGGTGATCACCGCGCGGCCGTTGCGAGCGTCCACCTGCACGCCGATGTCGCAGGTGTTCGACCCCGCCACATGGGAGGTGTTGGCGTACCGGCCCGGCGCCAACACCCGCACGAAGGGTTCGCTGTCATAAAACTGTGCGACGTGCGCGTGCAATCCGTCCCGGTCCATCTCTTTTTTCAAATCGATATACGCCGTGGTCAGAAGTCCGCGCTTCATTGGCATCAGGTGCGGCGAAAATGTGACGGTGAGGCTCTTTCCCGCCAGGCCGCTCAACTCCTGTTCGATCTCCGGCGTGTGCCGGTGCTCGCCCAGGCCGTAGGCGGACACCGCTTCGTCCGCCTCGCAGAATTGCGTGGTCTGCGACAATGCGCGCCCGGCTCCCGAAACACCGGATTTGGAATCGACGATGATCGATTTCACATTCACCCAATCAACGGTCATGAACGGCGCCAGCGCCAGGATCGCCCCGGTCGGGTAACATCCCGGGTTGGCCACCAGTTGCGCGCCTTTGATTTGTTCGCGGTGCAATTCCGGCAGGCCGTACACCGCTTCCTTGATGACTTCCGGATTGAGATGCGGCGTCTGGTACCATTCGCCGTACACCGCGGCATCGCGCAGGCGGTAGTCGGCGCTGAGGTCGATGATCCGGCACGACCCCCGCAACATGCCCGGCACCTGGCCCATGGCCGCCGTGTGCGGGAGCGCGAGGAATAAAATATCGCACCCTTCGGCGATGGACGGGTCGAGTTTCACCAACGGCTGATCGACCCAGCCCCTGAGGGACGGAGCCACTTCTGTAATATTTTTACCGGCGTGGGAGTCGGCGGTCAGAGTGATCAATTCCGCTTCCGGATGCTGTACCAGAAGCCGGATCAACTCCAGGCCGGTATACCCCGTCGCCCCTGCGATGCTGATCTTGGCCATGATTAATGGTTTGGATTGAATTTTTCAGGAATTTTGCGCCCGGTCCGGGAAAAGGGGGTCGTGGCCCACTTTCACAATCCAGGATTAACGCTTGGAAAACTGGAAACGTTTACGTGCGCCAGGACGCCCATATTTTTTACGTTCCACTTTGCGGGAGTCGCGGGTGAGGAACCCTGCTTTTTTCAAGGGAGCGCGGAAATCCGGATTCGAAAACATCAGGGCTTTGGAAATGCCCAGACGAAGCGCGCCCGCTTGACCGGAAAGCCCGCCGCCCAACACCGTAGCTTTGATGTCGACAGAAGTCAGGGTCTCCGTCAAGACCATCGGCTGGCGTACGACCATTTCGGCGGTTTTTCTATTGAAATAAGCGCCCATCTCTTTGTTGTTGACGATAATCTCGCCCTGCCCAGGTCGAATCCAAACCTTGGCTATCGCTTCTTTTCTTCTGCCGGTTGCGTACGTTCTGTCGTCCATTTGTTCACTCCGATCCCGCGGGAGAGGCTCCCGTCCGGGCCGTTAAAATTTGTTATAAGGTCACGACTTCAGGATTTTGACTGGTGTGTGGATGCTGATCCTGATCATAAATTCGGTAGTTGGTCTGCAACGTTCTGCCCAACCGATTTTTCGGCAACATGCCGTTGATGGCTTTTTTCAACAAATCAGACGGCTTTTTGTCAAACACCAGTTGCGCCGAAGCTTCCTTGATGCCACCCGGCCAACCGGTATGACGGTAGAAAATCTTCTGATTCCATTTTTTCCCGGTCAGTTTCACTTTGGCGGCGTTGATGATGATGACGTTGTCACCGGTGTCGACGTGCGGGGTGAATATCACCTTGGTCTTGCCACGAATGATGGCGGCGGCGCGGGCGGCGACCCGGCCCACGGCTTGACCTTCCGCATCGATCAAAACCCATTTTTTTACAACATCACTTTGCTTGGCTGAAAACGTTTTCATCTCAATCCCTTGAAATCTTTGTGTTCTTTGGGGGAAGTTTCAAACGGGTTATACTAGGTGACTTCCTCTCCCCTGTCAACTTAAAAACTTGGCCCGAAAACGATTTCCCGCCATGAGGGCCACTGAATCGACTTTATATTGGCGGGCAAATAGGCTATTTTGATGTTTCAGGCTGAACCGCAGGATTTTCCCAGTAAACTCTGATTTTGGATACAGACCATGTCCCCTGACAACCCGCTCGAGGCTTCCACGGATGTGGCTAGGCCTGAACCCGTGCCATCCCCCAAAAACCTGATGCAGGCGGTGGAGCGGTCCCGAAACCATTTGCTGTCCCGCCAGTACCCCGAAGGCTACTGGGTGGCCGAGTTGGAGTCCAACGCCACCATGGTGGCGGAATACGTTTTCTTCCTGTGGTTCATGGGCTTGCATAATGATCCGGCGCCCCGCGAAAAAAGCAAAAATTATCTGCTCAAACACCAACAGGCCGATGGCGGCTGGAGCCTTTATTACGGCGGTCCCAGCGACATCAGCGTTACCATTGAAGCCTATATCGCCTTGAAAATGACCGGAGTCGCGATGGCTGCGCCGGAGATGGTGAAAGCCCGTCAATGCATCGCGGCCAAGGGAGGAGTGCGAAGCGCACGGGTGTTCACCAAAATTTTTCTGGCCATGCTGGGTCAAACCACCTGGGAGTTCGTGCCCGCCATGCCGGTGGAGATCATTCTGCTTCCCAACTGGTTTTATTTTAATATTTATGAAATGTCGAGCTGGTCGCGCAGTACGGTAGTGCCGCTCACCCTCATTTACTCACAACAACCAGTGTGGCCCCTGCCGCCCAACCACAGCGTGCCGGAGCTGTTCACCGAGGCCGACCGCGACCTGGCGGTGCGCTCGCCCCAACCTGGCCTCAACTGGGGCAACGTTTTTCTAACCCTCGATAAAGTTCTCAAGTTTGTGGGCCGCTCGCCGTGGAAGCCGTTGCGCAGGATCGCGATTCGACGGGCTCTCCAATGGACGCTCGATCATCAGGAGCCGGAAGGCGACTTCAGCGGCATCCAACCGGCCATGCTCAATTCGCTCCTCGCTCTCAAAGTGCTGGGTTACGAAAACGACTCTTCAGCTGTCATCAAGGGATTGGAAGCGATCGATCGGTTCATCATCGACCGGGGCGATCATCTGGTGTTCCAAGCCTGCGTTTCTCCCTTGTGGGACACGGCTCTGGCTCTCAACGCGCTCATGGATGCGGGCCTGCCGGAGAATGACCCCGCTGTGGTCAAAGCGGCGGAGTGGATGCTTAAAAAACAGGTGACCCGGCCCGGCGATTGGACAATCAAAAATCCCCACACGCCACCCGGCGGCTGGGCCTTCGAGTTCTACAATGAAAGTTATCCCGATACCGACGACACCGCGGAAATTCTGATGGCTCTCCACCGCATCCCGTTTGCCGATCCGGCGTGGAAAGAAAAAGAGTGCCGGCGCGCGCTCACCTGGTTGCTCAGCATGCAAAGCCAAAACGGCGGCTGGGGCGCGTTCGACCAGGACAACGATCACCGCCTGTTCAACCTGATTCCGTTCGCCGACCACGGCGCCATGCTCGATGCGCCCACGGTGGACGTCACCGGACGCGTCCTGTGGCTGATGGGTCGCCTGCACACCGACCGCAATCATCCCCAAGTACAAAAAGCGCTGAAATTCATTCGAGGCGAACAGGAGGCGGACGGGTGCTGGTTCGGTCGCTGGGGAGTGAACTACATTTACGGCACCTGGCTGGTCTTGTGCGGCCTGCAATCGATGAACGAGGACATGAGCCAACCTTACATTCGCAAAGCGGTGGACTGGATGAAGGCGCATCAGAATGAAGACGGCGGTTGGGGAGAAACCTGCGAATCCTACCGCAACCCGCAACTGCGCGGCCAGGGAACCTCCACGGCATCGCAAAGCGCGTGGGCGCTGATGGCGCTGATGGAAACCGGGGAAACCCACAGCCCGGAAGCGCAACGGGGCGTGGACTTTCTAATTCGCACTCAGCTGGACGATGGCTCCTGGCACGAGGATCACTTCACCGGCACCGGGTTCCCCGGGCACTTCTACATCAAATACCACATGTACGCACAATTCTTTCCACTCATGGCGCTGGCCCGCTACCGCTACTATGTAGAACACGGCCACGTCCCCCCGCGGCGCCAGTCGGGCAAGGCCCGGAGCTAGATAGGTCTAACTCTACTTGCTCTCAGTAACGGTTAAGCATGAAATAGGGATCGGCTGTTTGGGTACAGCGTCACGCTGTTCGCCCCGCGCGGAGCGGCCGGCCATTGGCGCCCCCTGCTAAGGGGTTGTTAACCGTATAAGACTTTGGATCAGCCAGATTGCCACCAGCGCCCAGAACCCGGCGACCGCGGATTTGAACAATCGGCTTTCCCATTTCTTGCTGAAACGCGACATCAGAAACGCCATCGCGAACAGCGCAAACAAACTGGAGGTGAGAATGTAGGACGGGATGTTCCAACCAAAAATGGTCATGGTTTAACCTAAAAAACTTTGGGTGTGCGTTGCACAGGGGTCGAGCATGATTTCAGAGTTCAGCCTGCCACATCCAGCCGCAGGCTGGCCTTTTCTCCTCCAGCGCTTCACCGGTCAACCGCAACATTTTTTATATTTTTTACCACTGCCACAGGGGCAGGGTGCGTTGCGTCCTACTTTGGCGGAACTGCGCTTGACAGGTTGGCGGGAGGGAGTTGGCGCGGCGTGAACGGTCGATTGTTTTTCGCTGTACATCCAGCGTCCGTTTTCCTTGATGAATTTTGAGGTCTCCTGCAATTCGTTGGCTTCACCCGCCTCCCGGTACCGCGCCACAAAGGTCACCTCCCCTGCCGCATCGTGCCGCTCACCCTGCCGGGTACCAAGAATCTCGAGGCCCAGCCATTCAATGTCCCCTTTTTCAAAATCCGCTGGAGATTTATGCGGGCGCTCATCGGCACAAGTGGTTTGAATGAGGTAATCCCAGTTGCCTTGGGTGGTGGCGGTGTAGCGCGAGCGCATCAAATCTTCGGCGGTATCGGCAAAGATGGCGCCTCGGATCAGTGGCCCGCAACAATCCGTGTAAGGAAAACTCATGCCACAACGACAATCCTTCATGAACACCTCAAATCATTTTGAAGCGGAGTGCCTCCGCAGGTAACTTGTCAAAACTCTGACTTCACTCAATAATAGCGGAGCATGAAACTAAAGCGTCAAAATTTTCGTACCGCGCGGAGTGGTCAGCTATTTGTTTCCCCTGCTAAAGAAGCGATTCAACTATAAAGGAAGGCGGGGTCCGCCAACAATATAAATCGGACCCCCATCGCCGAGGGGCGCGATCCAATGCTCTCCGTGGTTCCAATTCAAAAATTTTGAGGTAAAATCGGTTGACTCATTTCCCAAACTCTCTGGACCTGAAGCGATGCAAAGAAGAAATACCATTTTTGTTTTGATCGCAGGATTGCTTTGCGCTCCGCTTGCGTCCTGGGCTCAAAACCCCGCCACGCCCGCCGCCAATGCAAACCTCACCACGATGGTGTTGATTCCCGGCGGCTCTTTCACTTCTGGAGCGCCTGTCGACCTGGGACATCAACTCTGCAAAAAATTTCATAACGGAAATTGCAGTCGAAGCTGGTTCGCGGATGAACAACCGATCCACACGCTCATTCTGGATCCTTTCTTCATCGACAAGTACGAGGTCACCCAGCGTGATTTTGAGCGGGTCATGAAACGCAATCCATCCAAATTTAAAGGCAAAATTCTGCCGGTGGATAACGTCACCTGGCAAGAAGCCAAAACTTACTGTCAGAAATTGGGCAAACGCCTGCCCACCGAAGCGGAGTGGGAAAAAGCTTCCCAAGGCGGCGTGTCAACCGTTTACCCCTGGGGCGACGAATTCGAATCGGGCAAGGCTAATTTCTGTGACCAACGTTGTTCCAAAAGATGGCGGGAGAATCAATTTCAGGATGGCTACGAGTACACCGCGCCGGTCGGAAACTACCCTCCCAACGGGTACGGTTTATATGACATGGCGGGAAACGTGTATGAGTGGGTGGAGGACTGGTACGCCAAGGATTATTACCGGGTCCGGCCGCATAAAAATCCGAAGGGTCCGGCCAGCGGTTCCAAAAAAGTGATGCGGGGCGGCTCGTGGATCAACTACTCGGTGGGAGTGCGCCCGGCGGATCGTACCGACACCGATCCCGACGACCGGTTTGCTTTCAGTGGATTTCGTTGCGCCCAGTGAGTTTTTGAAATTCTTCAAGTTCCTAGTCAGCGACCTGGCGCCGCAGAACGATGACCGCTACCAGCACCGCCAGCGACACAATCCAAAAAAAGATGTAGGCCGCCATGGATTGCCGGGCTTTTCGTTTTTCGAGCCAGGTGCGCGGTTTAATGCCACTGAAAATGAAGGACACCTTGGCCGCCAAATTCACCGACACCACGTTGGCGGCAAGCAGGAGACCGGCACCGATGGCCATATCGTATTTACCAGCGCCCAGCATGAGCCCCATGGTCGCGGTCGGCGGCAGTAAGGCCACCGCCACCATCACGCCTACCAGCACGCTGGGCAAACCCGTGGATAAAGACAACACGGCGGCAGCTCCGGAAGCCAGCGCCAGAACGATAGAATCCAACCCCACCTCGGTACGCGCCAGCAATTCGCGGCTGTGTACGTTCAGCGGCCACAGCGCGCCAATCAAAAACGACAACCCCAGCGCCAGGACCAGCCCGACCAGCGAGGTTTTGAGCGATTTCCACATCAGACCCGTATCGCCAAGCGCCGCCGCCAGGGCCAGCGCGATATTGGGACCGAGCAGAGGCGCGATGACCATGGCCCCAATGACCACCGTCACGTTATCTTTTAGCAAGCCAATCGCAACGACGATGGTGGACAGCACGACTAAAATCACATAGGTGCTGTTCAGCCGGGCATTTTTTTCGATGCTGTCGTACAACTCTTCGCGGGTGGTGGCCGCCGATCTTTCCTTTTTTTTGCCCTCATCATTCTCTGGCGCTTCCTCACGCGGCAAAACCGCTTCCACAGCGGTCACCAGAATTTTCGCGGTGGAGCTATTGCTCAACGTACCCTGCAGAGCGTCCAACACCTCCTGCCTTTGGGCATCGCCCACCAGCAAGCGGATGACGCAACGTCCGTCTTCACCTTTGGGGCCAACCCAGCAGTCGCGCGCTTCGTGCTGTTCGCCAATGGTCGTGACGATATCCTGGTAACTGGCGTCGGCGATCACTTCAATGATTTTCATGGAACGCGTGCCTCACAAAATTTTCAAATCGCTTTTCAAAACATCATTCCATTTTTATGCCGCCCGATTGTATCCTATTTATATTGAGGGCCTGAATAATTCTCATGCTTGGAGGCCACCATCAGAAAGCATTTTTTGAATACCATTCACATGTTCTCAAAATTCCTCTGTGGCCCATTTTGCGAAATTAATGTAACTTGTAAAGGCATTGCTTCACCCGCCCTTGAAACTAAAAGGCGTCCCATCACTAACGCTTACGCCCGCAAACGATACAATTTCTGATGACATCCCACTCCGCCACGACTCTCGGCACTTGGACCCTCCGGCTCACCCGCCTGTTGGTTTATGTTTACGCGATCAACGCGTTTCTTAATTTTGGGGCCGACCCGGATCTTTGGGGCCACATTAAATTTGGCGGGGACCTCTGGACCTCGGGCAGTGTTCCAATAACCGACCCCTACTCCTACACGGCGCTTGGCCATGTCTGGATCAACCACGAGTGGTTGATGGAGCTCCTGTTTTTCTTAATTTACGATGCCACGGGGTCGACCGGTCTGCTGGTGTTCCGGCTGGTTTTGGGAATGACCATCATTCATCTGCTTTCCAGCCTGTATTTCCGCCATGCGGGAAACTTACTGATTTACGCCCTGCATTTCATTCTGCTGATCCACGTGATTGCCAGCGGGTTCGCCATGCGCCCGCAACTCATCACATTTCTTTTGACCGCTTTGCTGGTGGTCATCCTGCAACACTTTTTTGAAGGAAAGCGGAAGGTCATCCTCTGGATGCCGCTGTTGATGCTTTTGTGGGTGAACAGCCACGGCGGCGTGGTGTTGGGCATCGGATTGCTGGGCATGGTGACCGGCATCGAGTGGCTCCGCCACCGGTCTTTCCATATCCTGCATGTGAAATGGTTGACGGGTGCGCTGGCCTTGTCGGGTCTGGCCTTACTGATCAACCCTTACGGCCACCACCTGCTCTGGTTTTTTCTCGAAACCATTCCGCGGGAACGGATCGTGACAGAATGGCAAGCCATCACGATTTTTGACACGAGCAGACTGCCGTTCAAAGCCATGGTTTTATTATTTCTGGTCACGTTCTTTTCCAAAATACCGAAGCGGTGGTGGGAGGTGGCCATCATCACTTTCGCAATTTTTTATGGATTCAAACATGGCCGCCACAGCGTGCTGGCGGGCATCCTGCTGACTCCCTACCTGCCCCTGCACTTGGCCAACCTGGTGGAGAATTGGCAGGCTAAAAAATTCCAGCGGCCTCTGCCCAACTTCGCTCATGCCCTGATCCTCGCATCCATGACCCTGTTCATTATTTTTCAACTGACCTTCCATTTTCAAAAATTTCGGCAGAATAATTTTAAAATCCAGGTAGACCCTACTTATTTTCCCATGCATGCGGTTCGATTTATGAAGGAGAATAATATCAATGGCAACATTCTCATTCTTTTCGATTGGGGGGAATATGTTATTTGGCAACTGCCAGAATCGAAAGTTTCGGTGGATGGCCGGTATTGGACGGTTTACCCGCTGGAATTGACGTTACAGCAATTTAATTTCAATCAGGGGCGGGAGGGCTGGCAGGATATTCTTGGTTTATACCCGCATGAAATTATTTTGACTCACCACAAAAATACTCACTTGGAACAGCGTAAGGACTGGGTCAAGATATATCACGATCCCAGAGCGCGGATTTTCGTGCGCAAGACTGAACCGCCTGATCCGGTGCTGAAAAAATTTTACAACCGGGAATTGTTGCATAATAGCGAGCCGCCGGAGTGGTCGTTTCCCTAAGGTTTGTTCAGGCAGGCCCCACCCAGGACCGCCAGTCGCCGTCGATCATGCCCTTGTCTTTGTAGCGTTGCATGGCGTGTGGACAATGGCAGTTTCTGTCCCGGTTGCGGAGAAGTTCCAAGCAGGCCTGAAGTATGACCGGAAACTTTTTAACCGCTTGCTCCACCACCGTCTTCTCCTCTTCACTCTGCATGCCTTCGAACAACCGGCCTTTTTGAAACTCCCGGGTGACCACGCCCTCGGCGTAATTGGTGAGATAGCACAAAGGGGCGTAACACATCTCCAACTCGCGCGCCAGAAAAGCTTCCGGCGCAAGGGTCATGCCCACCAGGTCGGCCCCGATGATTCTGAGTTTGCGAATTTCGGCGGGCGATTCCAACCGCGGCCCCTCGGTGCACGCATAAACTCCGGCCTCGTGATGGGGCAGAGCGGCTTGATGCAGGGCATCGTGAAGGGACGCCCGGATTTCCGGGCAAAAGGGATCACTCTGCCGGATGAAACCGATGCCGCTGTTTTTGTAAAAGGTCATTTCGCGGTTTTTGGTTTCGTCAATGATGTCATGCGGCACTACAAAATCTCCCGGCTTGAAAACCGGGTTTATGATTCCGGGACCGGACCAGGCCAGGATGCGCTCGACGCCACATTCCTTAAGCGCATAAATATTGGCCCGGTAATTGACGAAGGGGGCGGTGATGGCATAATCGGTTTCACCGTGGCGGGATAAAAATAGAAATCCGGATTCTTGAGTTTGAAAATGATGAATCGGCGCGCTCTCACCAAACGGAGTGGAACCCGCGGCGCATGCCAATTCCTCGCCCAACAGGTTGGCCTGAAGCAGGTGGTAGGCACCACTGCCCCCAATGACTGCCAAAGATTCTTTCATAATCCGTTTGCTTGCTTTTGAGGGGTTGCTGATTGATGACTGTTCGCTTGTCTGGCAGAATTGGAATGGGGTTCAGTCCAGGTAGTTTTCAATGTCCGCTACATAATTCGCGGCCGATTCCCGAATATTTCTGGACTCACCTTC